>JAVBMZ010000048.1:0-4118 GCA_031551935.1 Bacteroidales bacterium | reverse complement strand
ATGGAAAAAATTTATGGCCAAATTATATGGTATCGGTGCATCAGTGGTGATTATCGGTGCATTATTTAAAATTCAACACTGGCCATTTGCAGGCATCATGCTTACTGTTGGGTTGGGTACAGAAGCCATTATTTTCTTCTTCTCAGCTTTTGAACCACTACACGAAGAACTGGACTGGACGTTAGTATATCCTGAATTAGCCGGCATGACAGATCCTGATGAATTAGAAGGAATACATGAAGGTTCTAAAGGCTCAGCAGCCTTAGAAAGGTTTGATGATATCATGGGCGGATTAAATGCTATTGATCCTACCGTTATTAAAAACTTAACCTCTTCATTCGAAAAATTAAATTCCACAGCATCAAGTATGTCCGATGTGACACAAGCTACTGTAGCTACCGACAAATATGTCAAAAATGTAACATCTGCTGCAGAATCCATTGGAAGCCTGTCAGCAGCTTTCCAACAAACGACTGCCGGGCTGCAACAAACTGTCGGAGCGCTTTCAAGCTCTTCCAGTTCTATGGCCAATATTGGTGAAAGCAGTAAAGCTTACGCTACGCAATTGGAAGGCATGAATAAAAATCTTGCTGCCTTGAATGCTGTATATGAATTGCAATTGCGCGGTACCAACGAGCACATGCAAAAAACACAAAGCATCTATGGAAGCATGGAACAAATGTTAAGTGATATGAGATCTTCCGTAGAAGAAACCCATCATTATCGCGAAGAAATGGCCAATCTGAACAAAAACCTTGCATCGTTGAATACTATTTACGGCAACATGTTGTCGGCAATGGGTGTAAGAGGATAATATGGATAAATTTGATAATCATCAACTAACATCATAAGAATATGGCTCACGGAAAAGAAACCCCGAGACAAAAGATGATCGGTATGATGTATTTAGTGCTCACGGCAATGTTGGCGCTGAATGTATCTGCAGATATCCTCAATGCTTTTGTCTTGGTAGACGAAGGTTTGATCAAAACAACCGCAAATTTTGTCGCCAAAAACGAAACGGCATACGGTATCTTTGATGCTCAAATGGAAACAAGTCCCGCTAAAGTGGGTCCATGGCGCGACAAAGCATATAAAGTCAAAGACGAGGCTGATCAATTGGTATATGACATACAGCAATTAAAAGTAGAAATTCTCCAATTATGCGATGGTAAGGACGCAGAAGCGCTCACTCCCGTAGAATGGACAGTAAAAGGAAAAAAGGAACCGACTTTTGACATTAATGATGCGCTGATGGCTGCCAAAGATAATTTGGACAAACCGGGTGAAATTATGATGGTGAAGGGTAAAGGCGAAGAGTTGAAAAAGAAGATCACCACATTCAGGGAAAATCTTCTCGCCATGGCACCTAATCTCCAAAATACCCTCGACAAAACATTAGATACCAGCGATCCCCCGAAAATGAAAGATGGAACGCAGCATACTTGGGAATCAAGTCATTTTGATCATATTCCGGCAGTGGCTGTATTGACTCTACTTTCAAAGTTACAAGGAGATGTGCGTAATGCCGAAGCCGATGTGGTACAAAGCCTGTTGACCGCTATTGGCGCAGCCGACACCAAGGTGAATAAAATGGAAGCTATCGTAATGGCTAAAACCAGTTATGTCCTGAAAGGTAATGAATACGAAGCCAGAATTTTGTTGGCCGCATATGATAGTTTGCAGAAACCTCAAATATTTATTGGTCCTTACAAGAAAATAGCCACTGGATACGAGATGGTAGGCGAACCAAGGCCATTACCATACGACGCTCAGGGTAGAGCAATTTATAAAAGCTCAGGCGCATCTGTAGGTAATTTCACGTTACAAGGGCTTTTACAGATGCCCGGACCTGAGGGAGTTGTGAGCTACCCTTTCTCAACTGAATACCAAGTAGGAGAAGCCAGCGCTGTTATTTCGGCAACCAAAATGAACGTATTCTATATTGGCGTGGACAATCCTGTAAGCATTTCTGTATCAGGAGTTCCCGGCGATAAAATTACCGCCAGCATGACCAACGGACAATTGACAAAATCAGGTGGAAGCTGGATAGCCAAGCCAGGTACGGTAGGTAAATCTATGGTAACGGTAACTGCCAATATCAACGGGCAAAACAAAGTGATGGGAAGCATGGAATACCGTGTAAAATCTGTTCCCAACCCTGTGGCTAAAGTTGCCGGAAAAATCGGTGGTAAAATTGACAAAGCGACCTTAGCTGCACAAATGGCTGTTATTGCAGAAATGGAAAATTTTGATTTTGATTTGAAATTCAATGTCACGGAATTTAGCGTATCAGCAGTAGTTAAAGGATTCACACAAACAAAAGTTTCCAAATCAGCACGTATTACCGATGAACAAAAAACATTGCTGAATGGCTTAACAAAAGGTTCAAAAGCTTATTTTGACGACATAAAAGTAGTAGGTCCTGATGGTAAAACGCGGGAATTGCCCGCCATCGGTTTCACAATTGATTGATAATTAATATAAAAAGAAAATGAAGCGCATAAGTTGCATTATTTTAGGATTGAGTCTATGGGCCACCGGCACATTGTCTGCACAAACGGCAGCCACAGTAGATTCGTCGGCCACTGCTCTTGACTATAAGATTGAGGTGTACGAAAAGGAAAATATTCCTTTTAAAAAGCCAATTCCATACGCTTATGTCAGGGAAGCAGATGTGATGTTCGAGAAGGTTATCTGGCGAATGGTCGATTTGCGCGAAAAACAGAATTTGCCATTATATTATCCCACAGCGCCTATTGGCAGTAGGGTTAATTTAGTCAACTTATTATTGAAAGGTGTTGAAAATGGCGAAATCATCGCATACGATCCCAATGATCCGAATAATGAATTTGTCCGCGCAATGACCAAAGAAGAACTCGACCTCCAATTTGGTGCCAAACAGGATACTATTGAGGTTGCCAACGAAGATGGCGAAATGATAAAGCAAATCAGGAACGTTCAACGCCGTACGGAGGAAGTCAAAAAGATTTTGGTCAAAGAAAAAATCTATTTCGATAAAAAGCACTCGGTGCTGAACCGTGTAGTTATTGGTATTTGCCCTATCCGTGTATATTCGCGAGATGGATCCAGCATAGATGATGGTGCGCAACAAGAAATGGCAAAAACCATGTGGGTATATGTCCCTGAAGCAAGAGATCTTTTAGCCCGTCATCCGGTATTCAACCGTTTTAACGATGCCCAAAACATATCTTACGACGATTTTTTCATGCAAAACCGTTATGGCGGACACATATATGCTATTTCCAATGTGTATAACAACCGCCAAATTAACGAATATGCGTCTGGACTCGATGCGTTATATGAAGCACAACGGATAGAAAACGAAATTTTCGATTTTGAACAAGATCTGTGGGAATATTAATTTTAATGTTCTCAAAATGTAAAAGTGTGGTTTTTACCACACTTTTTTTTTGCCATCCTTTTTGCATTTCGTACAATCCGAACAAAAACGAAAAAATAAATAAGCCCTTTTTATACCTTTGTACCATATTTAATCCGTCATCATGAATTTAGAACAATTAGTACGCCCAAACATATGGAACCTGAAACCTTATTCATCTGCCCGCAGTGAATTTAAAGGTGAAGCATCTGTCTATTTGGATGCCAATGAAAATCCTTTCAATAACCCGAACAATCGTTACCCCGATCCATTACAATGGAATGTAAAACAGAAAATTGCTGCGCTGAAAGGAGTAACTGCAGAACAGATATTTCTCGGTAATGGCAGCGACGAACCTATCGATCTCGTCTACCGCGTGTTTTGTGAACCTGGTGTGGATAACGTGGTAGCTATAGACCCTACTTATGGCAGGTACCAGGTGGCTGCTGATATCAATCAAGTGGCATACCGCAAAGTATTGTTAGATGAACAGTTTGGTTTTTCCGCTAGCCATCTATTGCATGCAACCGACAAAAATACCAAACTGATATTTTTGTGTTCGCCGAACAATCCTACAGGGAATAGTTTGAATCACGATGAGATGATAAAGACCATTAAAGGATTCGAAGGAATAGTTGTGTTGGACGAGGCATATATTGATTTTGCAGCACAATCCTCTATGTTAAGCGAATTGAAGGACTATCCCAACCTGATT
>JAVBMZ010000008.1:0-11472 GCA_031551935.1 Bacteroidales bacterium | reverse complement strand
TTGCTCTTTTTCTTGATTATTTCTTGATCTCGATGGTTACAACTGATTTGGCGGGAAGTTTAACGGTAACTTTGCTGTTGTTCACGTTGAAATCGTTAAAGTCAGACATCATCACTTGGCTAGGATCTTCGAAAGTATTGTGATCCTGAATGTTTTTGGAGGTAATGATTCGGCCATTACCCTTACTGCCTTTGGTCAGTCCCACTATGTCACAACTTACGTCAACATCATTATAAAGATCGGCATTTACAAGCGAAATGTGTATGATACCTTTGGCATCTATAGAAGCGGAAGCGCTAATTTGGTCGGCCGGTAAGCTTGGTCCTACAAATTTTTCCGGTGCATTATATGGACCTTTTCTCCGTACCTTGGGTTTTCCGTCGAGCATGTTGGCAGTGTTGACATTGATCGGGAGCAGCTTGGCGTCCATATGCACTTGATACATATTGAAAACGTGATAAGTAGGAGTGAGCAGCATTTTAGAACCTTCTGTGAGGATGATCGCCTGCAGAACATTGACCATTTGTGCAATATTTGCCATGTGAACCCTGCCGGCATGGTTATTGAAAATATTCATCGTGATACCGGCAGTGATAGCATCGCGTAATGTACTTTGCTGGTAGAGCGATCCTCGTGCTGAACCTGGATGCTGGTCAAACCAGTTACCCCATTCGTCGACGATAAGGCCAATCTTTTTTTGCGGATCATAGCGGTCCATGATGGTCGCATGAATCCTGATGAGCATGTCCATATATTGGGCATTGGCCACAGTGCTTAGGTATTCTTCTTCGGTGAAATCGTAAGCAGATCCTTTTTCGCTCCATTTATTGGTGATCGTATAGTAATGGGCCGAAACACCTTGTTTTTGATTAGCGGGGATATCGCGCATCATCACCTCCATCCAATGGGTATCGTCTTCATTCGATCCGTTCACTACTTTGTAAAGATGTTCAGCGCCAGCCTGAAAACGACGGTATTGCTGTGCATAGTACTCGGCGGTCATATTGCCCCCACAGTCCCAGTTTTCATTACCGACAGCCCAATAAGTTAGCTTCCAGGGCTCTTTGCGTCCGTTTTGGCGGCGCAGTTGGGCCATCGTTCCGTTGTCTGAGGTGATATACTCGATCCAATTGGCCATTTCCTGTGGGGTACCGGTACCCACATTACCGCAGATATAAGGTTCTGTTCCGATAAGTTCACAAAAATCGAGGAATTCATGGGTGCCAAAAGAGTTGTCCTCGTTCCCTCTCTTCGGTCTGTTCTCGTATGGGCCGATACCGTCCATCCAATGGTATCGATCAGCAAAACATCCGCCTGGCCAACGAAGATTTGGAATATGGAGTGCCTTAAGTGCATTGACAACATCGGTACGGCAACCGTTGATATTAGGAATCGAAGAGTTTTTTCCCACCCAGATGCCTTCGTAAATACCGCGTCCGAGATGTTCTGCAAAATGGCCATAGATATGCCTGCTGATGGTGTATTTCGCCTGGTTGAGGCTGATCTGTACATCAGCTTTGTTCTGACCCAGGACAATATTAGAAAGGCCCAAAGCAGACAGCATGACAGCAAACGTAAAAAGAAATCTTTTCATCATAATTTTCTTATTTAAAAATGAGCGGTGCAAATCTATAAAGGCTTTCCCTCCAAACCGGCCATGTGTGGCCACCAGGGGTCTCAAAATATGTATATTTAATGCCTATCTCATCGAAACGTTTCATCATGATTTGGCAATTATTGTAAGCAATGTCTTCCTGACCGCCCATAGATATCCAGAACTGTTTGAAACTTTTGTTATAAAAGTCTTTTTTGTCTTTCAACATGGTATAATATTTTTCGGTATCATTATTCATTGCACCACCTCTGTTGGTGTTATTGGCCCACCAACCGGAACTGAATACTCCAAGGTATGCAAATAATTCGGGATGAGCAATGCCGGCATTTAGTGTTTGGATACCACCCATCGATAGACCCGCCAAGGCCCTGTGTTCCCTATCTTTTTGAACACGAAAGTTTTTTTCCACAAAAGGGATACAGTCGTTGATGAGTTCTGCATCAAAATCGTTGGTATTTCCATCGAGCATGGCAATGATCATAGGAACGGCTTCGCCTTTGGTTATCAGGTTGTCCATAATAATATCCGTAAGTCCTTGCGTTGCCCAACCTCTCTCATCCTCGCCGCCTCCATGTTGCAGGTAGAGCACCGGATACGATTTCTTACTGTCGTCGTAGCCGGCAGGGGTATACACATACATTTGCCTCCAACCGTTGGCTGTTTTAGAGAAATAACGCTTGATACGAATATCTCCATGTGGCACATCCGCTATGTAAAACTGATTTGCTCCATTCGGATATGGAATTTCTATTCCGCTGGCCATACGGGACATGCCGAAAAATGTTTCGGATGCAGGATCAGCAACTGCTACATCATCAATCAATAATGAATAGTAGTGGAAACCGGATCCTTGGGGGTCTGTCGTACAGGTCCAGATGCCATTGGCATCTTTGACCATATCATATTTTTTTCCGAGATCTATCTGCACTTTCTGGGCATTGGGGGCTGTAACCCTAAACATAACCCTTTTGTCCGGCAAGATGCGTGGCCATGTCGCCCGGCGTACATTGGTAGACGCAGCAACCGAGCCTTCCGGAAAATTAATTTTCTGTGGCCGTTGCTGGGTAAAACCGACTATCGGAAATAACACCATAAATAAAAACAATACTTTTTTCATCATCACCCTTATTATTTTACTTTAATGGCAATTTGTGTGAGTGAATGGGCGGGAAAGGCGTAGGTAAGCTTATTGTTCTTGATATCGACTTCTTTCACTTTCGGTTCATACTCTTTTTGTTTGTCATAATTGTAGGTTTCTTCAAGAGTGTTTACAATGTAACTAACCTGTGCTTTACCGGTAAACGAAGCCGCAGCATTATTGGTGATTTCGGTAGTGATGTCCTTATCTTTGTGACGGTTGATGACATTAACATATATTGTTTTGCCGTCTTCAGAAAGCACAGTGGTTACATCGAGGTAGGGAATATTTTTATATTTTCCGGCATCGAATGTTTCGCATTGTACGAAGTTATCGACCGATTTGCCGCGGCAGTTGTTCGTGAAAAGTTTGAACGCATAGAACAACGGTGATTTGTAGGTTCCTTTTTGAGGATCATTTGCCAATAACGAGGTCATCATGGTGAAATCGGCCATCTTGACAAAGTCCGCATGGCGGATGAAAGAATTCAGGCACATGGCATTTCCCAACACTTGCCGGATACCTGGTCCACGGGCTCCCCATTCGTCGATAGATAAGAATAAAGACGTTTTTTCAGGATACAATGCCTTAACAATATTCACCTGTGCTTGAACTGCCGTTATTTTTTCTTCGAAATCCATGGCGGCTTCTCCCATATAGTTATAATACTCGGTAGAGATTCCTTCGCCCCAATAACGATGTATCGACAGATAATCGGCAATACCTGTGAAAGTAGCGATCACTTTGCGATTCCAGTCGATCCAAATACCGGTAGACTCGTAATATGATGAGCCGTTGGCTACCAGTTTGATGGATTTATCCACAGCCTTCAACGCTTTAGCTGCTTCCAATCCTATCTTACAATAATCTTCAGCATTTTTGTAACCCATAATCCATGGCGATCCGTCTACTTCATTGCCAAGGCACCAGTATTTCACATGATAAGGTTCTGGGTTGCCATATTTGACACGCAAATCTGAAAAATAAGTACCGCTTTTCACATTACAATACTCAATCCAGTAACGCGCATTATTCACGTCGCCAAGTCCCAGATTGATGCAGATGACATTTTCGCTGCCTATTGCCTTGTTTAGTTTGACCCACTCATCGGTTCCGACATGGTTTGAGTCATAACCGCCCCAAGCTAGGTCTTTGCGCGTGGGACGCTGTTCTTTCGGGCCGATTCCATCTTGCCAGTCGTATCCTGCCACATAATTTCCGCCCGGCCAACGCATATTGGTGATCTTAAGCTCCTTCATTGCGTCAATGTAGTTGGTTTTGAAGCCATCTGCATTGGCGATCGGAGAAGAAGGATCATACAAAGGGCCGTACAGGTTATTGCGGACAGGAAGTTCGGTCGATCTTCCTATCGGTTCCATAAATACGCCATAAATATTCGGGTCAATGTCTCCAATGATTCTTTCGGTGTTGATCTTGATACTTGCCGTTTGCGCCATTAATAAACATGGAAGCGCCCATAAAATGATGGATATTATTTTTTTCATGATTTAATTATTGTATTTGGGGTTTGTGATTTATTCAAATTTTATCCAGTCGATCTCAACTTCGTTTTTACCTTTGAGGGAAACAAATAAATCGTGAATGCCTGTTTGGACTTTCGAAACGGAAGTATCAATCACCGTCCAGCCATTACCTTTAGGAACTTTAATTTCAGCTACAACCGGCCCATTTATTTTGTCCAATCGAATCTGGAGCGTACCTCCTGCAGCAGAAGATGTTCTGGCTTTGATTTTTTTGCTCTTTTGCTTGCCAAAATCGACGCGGTTATATTGTACCCATGCGCCATCTTCTTTGAAAATGGTTTTCCAACCTTCAAATTTATTGTCGTTGTTTAAAAAGTCAATCGCTGCACCGCTACTGCTCAATTTGCTATAGCGGTCGAGCTGTATTTCTTTTTTTGCATCAGTCAAACCGACACCACGCAAGGTGGGGGTGACTTTTTGGATGGTGCCGTCAGGGTTGAAAAACAAGGAATCAACACGGATCGACCTATTTTTGTCAAACTGTGGAGACAGATCATTGTGGTGGTAGAATAAATACCACTGGCCCTTGTATTCGATGAGCGAATGATGGTTTGTCCAGCAACCTGTAGGGGATTCGTCCATGATCACACCAGCAAATTTAAATGGCCCCATGGGATTATTGCTGGTGGCATATTCAAGCCTTTCGGTTTTGTTCTGCACATGAGGATAGGTCATATAATAAATGCCGTTCCGCTCGAATACAAATGGTCCTTCGATCAATCCCTCTGTGGGCATTTCTTTCACTAATTGCGGTGCGGATGCAAGTTCTAACATATTGTCTTGTAGTTTGGCCACTTGCATTCCCCGGCCTGCCCAATAAATATATGCCTGGCCATCCTTGTCAATGAGCGTACAGGGATCAATACCGTATGCCCCTTTTATTGGCCTGTCCTGAGGAATAAACGGGCCATAAGGGTGTTCGGCAACAGCAACTCCGACCATCGATCCGCGCCCGAAAGTGGTATCTTTGACCGCTGCCGGGAAATAAAAATAATATTTTCCATTTCTCTCGATACAATCGGGGGCCCACATACTATACGATTCCGGATTGACCCAAGGAACCTTATCCTGGCTCACGATAACACCATGATCTGTCCAGTCTACCATGTTTTCTGAAGAAAATACGTGGTAGTCTGCCATACAAAACCATTCTTTGAGCCGTTCAATCGGACTTGGAATATCATGCGAGGGATAGACATAAATTTTACCATTAAAAACCCTTGCTGTCGGATCAGCCGTGAATTGGTCGCGGATAAATGGATTTTGGGCGACAAGGGTGTTGGTGATAAACCATGCCACTGATAATAAAAAGAGATTTTTTGCCATAGGTAGATTTGGATTATTGGTGATTAAATTAATAAATTGCACACATAGGTTGCTCTGTGTATCTGTTGCGAATGTATATAAAAAAACTTGACAGGGTACCACGAAACTGTTAAAAAAAAATTAAACAGTTGAATCAGAGGTTAATGATGAGGCTGTCTGGCAGCCGTCTGAACATAATATGAAATACTTTAAAACGATTTAGATAAATCATTTTAGACCCAACACCATTGTAATTGTTCGATGGTTAGCAATAGTTTGCCTATACCATATAGAACGAAAATATTTTTATAACTTCAGTGTATGGTGGTCAGCAGCTACTTTGATTTTTTTGCCTAATTCCGAAGCGAATACAAAATCGTCCAAATGTTTGTTGTCTGAACCTAAAATATCGTTTTTGGATCCTTCCCATTCAATATGCCCTTCGTAGATGAACGTAACTTTTTCTCCAATTTCAAGCACTGAGTTCATATCGTGGGTATTGATAATAGTCGTCATGTTGTACTCTTCGGTCAACTCCTTAATGAGCTGATCGATCACGATAGATGTTTGCGGATCAAGCCCCGAATTGGGTTCGTCGCAAAGCAGGTATTTAGGATTTAGCGCAATAGCACGAGCGATGGCCACACGTTTTTTCATTCCTCCGCTTAATTCGGACGGACTTAACCTGTTCACTTTTTCCAAATTGACCCGTTGGAGGCAGAAATTGACGCGGTCGCGCTTTTCGCAAATAGTCATGTCAGTAAACATATCCAATGGAAACATCACATTTTTTTCTACATTCAACGAATCGAACAATGCACTGCCTTGGAAAATCATCCCGATTTCTTTCCGTATGGATTTTTGTCCGGTAAAGTCGAGTTTGTTGAATACTATTTCATCATAGATAATCTCTCCTTCAGTGACATCCACCAGGCCGACAATGGATTTCAACAATACCGTTTTGCCTGATCCGCTCCGTCCGATCACTAAATTGGTTTTTCCCCGGTCAAACACGGTGGATACATGGTCAAGTACCTTTTTGTCGCCGAATTGTACCGATACGTCTTTCACTTCTATCATGACAGCAACATTTGGGTGATGATCAGGTCAAACGAAAGTATCAATACACTGCAATAGACCACGGCGCGGGTACTCGCTTTACCTACTTCGAGTGATCCGCCTTCCACGTAGTAACCGTTGTATGCCGGAACAGTGGAGATAATGAAACCATATACCACCATTTTGACGCAAGAATAGAAAATATAATACGGTATAAAGGCATATCTGATCCCATAAATATATTCTTCGGGTGTAATGATGTTTAGCAACTCACAGATCAGCCAACCACCCCCCACGCCAATCACCATACTCAGGATGGTCAGTATGGGAAAAAAGAAAACATTGGCAATGATTTTTGGGAGGATTAGGTAACAGGCCGAATTGACCCCCATGATTTCCAATGCATCTATTTGTTCGGTAACACGCATGGTGCCAATTTCCGATGAAATGCTGGAACCTACTTTTCCGGCAAGGATGAGCGCGATCATGGTGGATGCAAATTCGAGCAGCATGGTATCGCGTGCAGTAAGACCAATCAGGTAACGCGGGATAAAGGGATTTTCAATATTATAAGCCGTTTGCATCGTAATAACGGCTCCGATGAAAATGGATACCAAAGTTACAATGCCCAGCGAGTTGATACCGAGCAATTCAATTTCTTTGAGTACTCTTCGGTAATATACGGAAAACTTTTCAGGTTTCGAAAAAGTTTTTCCAACCAGCATATAATATTTCCCTAAATGGTATAGCCACTTCATGGTTGATGGATAAAATTAATTGCCCAAAGCAGGACTTCTGCTATCAACAAAATACTTCAAGCAATATCCGACAAAGATAAAAATTTATCTATTAACTGTTATTTGGTGATGATATCCGTCAGTTAGGCGAAATGCTGCGTACTATATAGAGGTGCAGGTTATTTTTTGATATAGTAATAACCTCTTTTTTCGAATTTTGCAGAAAACGGACCTAAGATGCTTTCGTGTATTCCCAAAACTAAAAAACCATCCGCGCATAAACTGTCATGAAACAAACCGAAAATTCTGTTTTGCAGGCTATAATTGAAGTAAATAATCACATTCCGACACATGATTAAATCGAATGAAGTGTGGAAAATATTGTGATCTTTTACCAGGTCATGTTTGGCATAAATTGGTTTGTCCAATAAAAACTTGTGCATTTTGATTTTGTCTCCTACGGGATCGACATCAAAATATTTTTGGTATGGAATATCCCTAACAATCAGCGGGTTTTGTGCATCAATACGGATAACTTTATCAAAATTATCCAAGTAATTGATATTGAATTTGTACTTATAAACCCCTTTTTTGGCAATGTCTATGGCATCTGTATTCAAATCGGAAGCATATAGTTCTGTTTTATCAAGTAGTCCCATTTCGTTGAGCATGATAATCATCGAATATACTTCCTGTCCGGTGGAACAACCTGCATGCCAGATTTTAATAGTCGGTTTAAGTGCCAGTTTGGGCAAAATATCGTTTCTCAAAGTATACCAAATCGGAGGGTCACGGAACATTTCCGTGGTATTCACTGTAACCCTTTTCACCACTTCTTCTACGAACTTTGATTGGTTTTTTAACTGAGACAATAATTCGGATGTAGTAATTCGATAATCCAACAAGATTTTTAAAAAACGTCTTTTCAGGGATTTTTCCGAATACTCACTAAAATCATACGTCGATATAGAACGTATCATATGAATGATTTGCATTAGCTCCGAATCGGTGATGCTCATAACAGGTGGTGTCATGCAGTGATATATGTGTTATATATGCTACAAAAAGAGAACAAAGCTATAAAAAATACGATAGAAACATAAAGGCTCCTCAGAATTGGAAAAAATCCGCCATAGATGAATGCAAAAGTGGATATCAATATGGTTACCGGCATATATAGGATTGCATTTTTCATCCATTCGCGTTGCTTTTTTGTTTAGAACCAAATCATTGCATTTATTGCAGATCTATAGAGATAATGTGCCAATTTTTATATTAGTACATGAATTGTTTTACGTAGTAGGCAACAAAAAAGTTTCAATAATCGGTTAAAATGTTTCTTTGTAGAAAAATGCTGAAAATCAGTGAAATTGAAATATTATGATGTCGGAGAGGTTTCAAAAATCAGGTGTTCACAATTGGTTTGTTCTAGAATACCTTTGATATGGCCTCGTTGGGTGTCGGTGATAAATATTTGTCCAAAGCGATCGCTGGCAACCAATTGAATCATATGATGTACACGCTGGGCATCAAATTTATCAAATATGTCGTCGAGCAGGAGAATAGGTTTGATGTCGCAATGTTGATGAATATAGCTGAAATTGGCTAACTTCAAGGCTACCAGGAACGTTTTCTGTTGTCCTTGTGAACCATTCTTTTTAATTGGGTGACTGTTCATTTGCAATAACAGATCATCTTTATGTACTCCCGTAGTAGTGAATTGCAACAGGCGATCCTTATCTGTTGATTCGCGAAGTAATGTCGCAAAATCTTTTTCTTGCAGCGGTGAGTGGTAAATTAGTTCTACCTTTTCGTTTCCACCCGAAATTTCCTGATAATATTGTTGAAAGAGAGGAACCAGTTCCCGACAAAAAGTAGTACGATATTCATATATCTGGTTTCCTGAGGCAACAAGTTGCTCATTCCATATTTCAAGCATCTCTGCATCGAAAGTTCGACTTTGGGCAAATCTTTTCAATAATGCATTACGTTGTTCCAATGCACGGTTATAGTTGACCATTGCATGGAGATAGTTACGATCGTATTGTGAAATCACTTCATTCATGAATTTGCGGCGTTCTTCGCTGCGACCAATGATGAGGTGATCATTGGCCGGAGTAATCATCACCACAGGGATCAGTCCGATATGTTCCGACAGCCGATCGTAATCTTTTTTGTTGCGGCGAAATACTTTTTTTTGTCCGGTTTTTACGCCGCAATAAATATTTTGAGACGATCCTTTCCGGTGATATGCTCCTTGTATGACAAAAAAATCCTGATCATATCGAATATTCTGTGTGTCAGTAGCATTGAAACAGCTTTTACACATCGATAGATAATAGATGGCATCCAGCACATTCGTTTTGCCTGTTCCGTTGTTGCCGACCAAGCAGTTAATTTTGGGACAAAACTGGAAATCGGCTTGCTCATAATTTTTAAAATTGATGAGCGAGAGACTGCTTAGCAGGCAGTCGGAAGTGACTATCGTTTCGGAAGCCAATTCGTTTGACTCCTCATTTTTTATCGGTTCTATGGTATCTTTCATGATGAACTTTACAAAATTAAGAAAAATATTTTGCATTCATCGTCGATCACTTTCTTGTTCTTGGGTGGAATTCAATAATGGTTTGCCGTAAGAAACTACGGTCCAAATGCGTGTATACCTCCGTAGTCAAAATGGATTCGTGTCCGAGCATTTCTTGTACTGCCCGTAAATCGGCACCGCCTTCCACCAAATGGGTGGCAAACGAATGTCTGAATGTGTGCGGACTGATATGCTTGTTCAATCCAATGGAAGCAGCTAAGTTTTTGATAATCGTGAAAACCATTACCCGAGATAATGCTTTGCCACGGTGATTCAAAAAAAGAATATCCTCATGGCCCGCTGCAATGTTCAATCTCCCCCGATCGGGTATATAGAGCTTGATTTCGTGGATTGCCTTGGGGCTGATAGGTACCAACCGTTCTTTGTTTCCTTTTCCTTTAACTTTGACAAAGCCCTCGTTGAAATATATGTCTGAAATACGCAGATTGATCAATTCGGATACCCGTAAACCGCAGCTATACATGGTTTCCAACATTGCCTTATTCCGTTGTCCTTCAGGTTTACTGAGATCAATCGCTGCTAACAGGGCATCTATCTCGTCGATGGTTAACACATCGGGTAGTTTACGTCCTATTTTCGGATAATCAACCAGTCGGGTCGGGTCTGCATCTATCAGGTTGTCCATCAACAAGTATTTGTAAAACGCCCTGATGCCCGATAACATCCGCGCCTGTGAACGTGCTTGTATGCCATGTTCACCCACCTGTACCAGGAAAGAAGATAACAACGCAGGGGTGACGTCTTTCGGCATCACAGAAGGTTCGGTTTCCTCCACATATGCCTGCAGTTTGCTGAGATCATCTATATATGCTTCAATGGTATTGGTTGACATGGCCTTTTCAATGGTCAAGTAATCGACAAAGTCTTTGATATATTGTTCCCACATACCTGATTAATTGACCTGCCCGAATCCTGCCCGGCTACGCCATTCAGGCGGGGAATTCGTTCAGGTGGGTAATTGATAACTATCTTGTATTGTACCTAATATTGTTCGGTTGAGGTTTCACCTCAGTCGGATGCATGGTGGCAGGCTTAGCCTGCCCGACAATGTCATCCAGGCGGGCTTGTTGGAATACTTGGGATGAGGTGCAACCTCATCCCAACCTTTTCCTTTTTTACTTTCGTGGACGACCATCATGTCACCGAAGCCCAGAACGCAGTCGAAAGATAAATCAAGACATCCTTAGGTAACATATCCGATAATCATTTGAATCATTTAATGTCTATCTTAATTATTTAATATATACCTTAATATTTTTAATATTTACCACAATCATTTTAATGCTTGCCTTAAATTATTTAATGTTTATCTTAACTATTTTTAATGTTATATCGAAATTAATTGTTATAAAATACCGATTTGCAAATTATTGAATCGAGCAGGCGAGCCTGCCCGTCGGAACAGGTGGGCTCAACGAAGTTAATTTTTGAATCATTGAATCTTTAAATCTTTGAATGGATTTTATATA
>JAVBMZ010000038.1:0-9269 GCA_031551935.1 Bacteroidales bacterium | reverse complement strand
GTCGTTTCGCCCGATTGGTGATGACTGACTGGCCAAAAGATTTGCCTTTGGGAGTGATGGATTTTGCATTGTTCGGAGTCGCTGACAAGGATGTACTGCCTGCTGCACAGCCAATACCTCCTAATTTTTTAGCAAAATAATTATGGGAGTATCTGCAGGATGGAGAAATGCCTAAAGATGTCTCCACCTGCCCGGCTAAGCTATTCAGGCGAGTTCAGCACGCTGCGCGAGCTTCAGTCGATATGACGTATGACATGTTTTGTCGACCAAGTAAACGAGCCTGCCTGAACGGCGGAGTCGGGCAGGGTACGAGTTTATGTGTGGAGACTTTTTAGGCATCAAAACCGATATTCATAAAATTTTTTCACGAGGCTGTCTAAAGGGCTGATTTGCAAGTTCCCAGGATTAATAACAAACACCATATGTTGTTCGGATATATCATGGTCTATGATGAAATCGCTATATTAGGCTCCGTTCGAAATGAATTTTAGGCAGCCTCTTCATAAAGAAAAAATTGACCCTAAAGTTAAATGTTTTATATGATATCCGATTTGTTTCCTATCATGTCCTTGTTTCGCATGACCTTGTCCGAAGGGCCGAAAAATCAGTGAAATTGGCGTAAAAACCTTCACTGTTTGAGTGAGGCAGGAGCAAGTTTGAAGATTTAGCCAATGAACGCCAATTTTTCGAGCGCAGCGGGCGCAGTCTTGAACTTTTTTGCTTCGTTTTTTGGTTCAAGCCAAAAAATGAAGTGGGGTTGTAGAAAAAAGTTCCTTACAAACAATCTTTTATGTATTTTGATAAATATCTGATAATCATCATGTTTTATGTCAATAAATAATAGACATTATTGGCTTATAAAATCATCACAAAAATGAAAATAGCTAAAAATAACTATTTTATAGTTGTTTTTAGCTATTTAGTAGCTATTTTTGACGATATAATAGCTATTTACCGCTATTGAGTAGCGACAAAAAGCTATTTTATAGCGGAATTTATCTATTTATATAACGTCTAAGAAAAATTTATATAATGCGCCATAGCCGGACATATGGTAGCATTGAGAGATGCTAATAATGAAAACTTTAACATATGTTATCAGACGAACCGCCTGACCTCAGCAAAGGTGTACTGACTTTTTCTATTGATACGTCAGCAAGCTTTTTAGCGAAATAAAAACACCAAAAACGGAAGATAATCTTTTAATTTTACACGAAGGATTTTCAAAGAATTGGTGATACGGTATTCCACAGTCTTAACAGATATTCCCAACTGTTTGGCTATGGCGGCATTCGACATCTCGCCAAAACGGCTCATTTTAAAAACATCGCGGTAGCTTTCCGGTAATTCTTCAATAGCTTTCTCTAGGTTAACGGCCAGTTCATTGAGCATGTAATAGTCAGGATCTTCAATTTGGTCTTTTAGTTTTTCGTACAAAAAATGGTGAATATTTTCCTTGACACGATGGTCTCGAATAGCATTGTAACACCTGTTCCTAACGGCAACAAACAAATATGATTTCAGGGATTTTTCAACAATAAGGCATTTCCGGTTTTCCCATACATACAACATTAGCTCCTGTACCAGTTCTTCGGCATCCGTATCAGAAACAAACTGTGAGGCATATTCACACAGCGGAGAATAAAAGTATACGAACATCTGGTTATACGCATCCTTGTCCCCTCGCTGAATTTTATCCAACAACTTTTGGTGCTCCAACATATTGATCATGCAGAATAATAAGCAAAGGTAGGTTTTTTTATAAAAATATGGATAAAAATGCATTTTCAGTTTAGGGATAGGAGCAAGTTATGTGTCGTATACATAGAAACAGGAAAATATGGAGCTATACGAACAAGAAAAAGATATGGACGGAACCTTGTTGTTCAAATATATTAATGAAACAGCAAGTGAAGAAGAACGTTCCCAAGTGGATGCATGGCTTGCTGAAGAATCGTCCAACAAGGATATATTATTGCAGGTCGCACGGATATATCACGCACAACGGACACGGAAACGTATCAGGCAACGTAATGCACACCGGGCTTTGAGCCAAGTAAACCAACGGATCCAACAACAATCCCGCCGAATATTCCTCAGGTACGCGGCAACGGCTGCATCGTTATTTATCGGTGTATTAGGTATTGCGTCACTTATATTACAACATAAGCAGCCTACCGTTACTCCACAAATGATAACCGTAAGCACCAATGCCGGCATGCGTTCTCAACTGGAGTTGCCGGATGGTACAACCGTACACCTCAATGCAGGAAGCACACTTGTATACCCTTCCCTGTACGATAAAAACGAACGAAGGGTACAACTTATAGGTGAAGCATATTTTAAGGTAACGCATAATCCGACTCAACCGTTTATCGTGGATACTTACGAAGAAAAGTTGAATGTGCAGGTACTGGGAACCGAGTTTAACCTGCAGGCATACGAATCGGATGGAACCATACAGGCAACATTGATTGACGGAAGCATACAACTCTATATTAAGGGCAAAAGTGGAAGTATTTACATGAACCCTTCCGATAATGCCATTTATGACATACAAGAGGACAGGGTGTATGTAGAAAAAATCAATACTGCAAAGGTGGTCGCATGGATGGAAGGCCGGTTGATATTCAAAGATACTCCTATGCCCGAAGTATTAAAACAATTGGCCCATTTTTACAGCGTGGAATTTGACATAAAGGATGAGATTATCCGTGGTTACACCTTTACAGGTACGTTTGAAAACAGGCCGCTGTTTCAAATTTTGGATTACATGAAAATATCTTCAAAAATCGATTACACCATGTCTTATCCTGAACAACAAGAGATAAGGATACCGATAATTCAACTGAAGAAATTAGCTCAAAGTAGAAAAAATTAAATCATCAAGAGTATAGCAACAATAGTTTATTAAAAACACATCATGACTTGATTATTGATTTGTTTCAAATATGTGCAGTTTATAAAATCCTAAGTATCAATATTTATTGTTTTTATCAACTTAATTTCTACGGAGTAAATAACCCATTAAAACATCGAATCAAAATCATCAGCTGAAAACCAAAAAACAATGCCTATGATAAGACCCTATTAAACAACAAAAACACGCGGGACATGTTACCAGCATCCCCCGCGTGAAACAAATAATAATTTATTTTTTAACTTTAAATTCGAACAAATATATGATAAGAAGTTATTATTTCCAACATGTTCTGGAAAAAATACTGTCATCCTACTTGTTGGCCAAAATCACACGCATCATGAAATTGAGTTTTATAACCTTGGTATTGTCAGTTGAAGTAGTACTGGCATCTCACTCCTATGCACAAGATGCCATGCTTTCACTCGACATTTACAAAAAACCAGTAGTTGAAGTGTTAGACGAAATAGAAAAACAATCCGGGCTTCACTTTTATTACAACAGCAAGTTGGTAAATACACAGCGTAAAGTTACCATTAATGTGAAAGATGAAAATGTCTTTGCTATTTTAAACCAAATCTTTTCCGAATCAAACACTGATTACAAGGTATTAAACAATGACGTAATCCTTGTGGAAAAAGACGCCAATTCTCCATTAGCTGCCATGTTAAAACAAGGAATTGTAGCTACAGGAAAGGTGATCGACAGTAACGGAGAACCTATACCGGGTGTTAATGTGGTGATAAGAGGCACTTCCACAGGTACCGTAACAGATGTAAATGGGAAATACTCCATTAATGTTCCGAACAGGGATGCCGTACTGGTGTTTTCGTTTATCGGGTTTGTTACTCAGGAAATCCTGCTTGGCGACAAAAACCAAGTAGACATTACACTCGTTGAAGACACCCAGCAAATAGAAGAAGTCGTCGTGATTGGATATGGTACCGCAAGAAAAAGCGACGTAACAGGTGCCATTGCTTCGGTTCAAAATGATGTGATAAAAGAAGTTCCTGCCGCAGATGTATCACAGGCATTGATAGGACGTATTGCCGGCGTTAACATTCAACAAGCGGGTTTTCGTCCGGGCGCAGAAACGACGATTCGTATCCGAGGCACACGTTCTTTAAGCGCTTCTAACGACCCGTTGATTGTTTTAGATGGAATCCCTTTTGCCGGCAGTATCAATGAAATTGCCCCAGATGACGTCAAGAGTATTGATATACTGAAGGATGCATCAGCAACGGCAATTTACGGTTCACGCGGCGCCAATGGTGTGATTCTTATCACAACTAACCGTGGTGAATCATCCATCAGGCCTTCAGTTTCCTACAGTGGGTATTTTGGTTTAAATACTGTTGCCAAAAAATATGAAATGATGAGTCCCGAAGACTTTGTTACAATGCGGTTAAGGTCAGGCTATCAGTCATCAGCCCCCTGGTTGCCGCAAGAACAGCAATATTTTACCACAGGCAAGTCATACGATTGGCAGGACGAAATGTATCAAACAGGAATTGTAACAAACCACGACCTCAGCATCAAAGCCGGGAACCAAACGTTGCAAGGCAGTGTCGGATTTAATTATTACAATGAAACGTCAACTTTACCTGGGCAAGAATTTAGGCGATTTTCTATCCGAGGAAATTTAGATTTTAAGGTGAACAACTGGTTCAAATTAGGGCTTAACACTCAGGAATCTTTAAACTTTACCAACGGGGAAAGTGTGAATCAAGTCGTTATGGGTGATTTGTTACAATTTAGCCCGCTGGTAAATCCTTATGACGAAGATGGTAAGGTAATCGTTGCTCCTTTGACGCCTCGCGAAGATATTTACAGCCCTTTGCTGATCAAAGATAATAGTCTGTGGGCAGAGGAAAGGAGACGGTTTAGCGCGATGAATTCCATTTATGCGGAAATACAATTTATGCCTGAATTAAAATATCGCCTGAATTTAGGATTAAATTATTCTCAGCAACAATATGGAACATTCTATTCACAGAAATCCAATCAGAGAAGTGGGCAAAAGTCCACTGCCAGCGTCAATGAATTAATGTTCTACAATTATTCGGTGGATAATTTGTTATACTATGACAAGGAATTCCTGAATAAACATCGGATTAGTGCAACAGCGATGTTTTCATTTGAGGATCGATATAATGAATCTGTAGGAGGTAGTGGCCAGGATATGACCGCTGATTATATGCAATACCATAATATGAATATGGCAAATTCGAACTTGGCGATGACCGGGAGTTACTCGCGCCGTACGCTTATTTCGTATATGGGCAGGTTCAATTATACGTACGACGGAAAATATATGATAACCGTTACTGGTAGGTCGGACGGTGCATCGGTATTGGCTGAGGGGAATAAATGGCATTTTTATCCGGCAATTTCAGGGGCATGGAATATACGTAGAGAATCATTTATGGAAAACGCGAAAATGATAGATCTATTAAAATTGCGCATGGGTTACGGACAAACCTCCAATGAATCCGTTTCACCCTATTCCACTCTTGGAATGTTATCTACAAGCAAATATAATTTCGGAGATGAAGATTTGTTCGGATTTTATACAAGCGGACTGGGAAATCCTTCGTTAGGATGGGAGTATACGCATTCATATAACATAGGAATTGATTTCAGTTTTTGGAACCGGCTTTCGGGGACCATTGATATGTACCTGCAAAAAACATATGATTTGTTGGTGGTTCAAAAACTTCCTGCATCGTCAGGGGCTAGTAATTTTACGTCTAATGTCGGGGAGACTGAGAATAAAGGTATAGAAGTAACCTTGCATTCGGAGAATATTGTTCCAAAACTCAAAGGAGGATTTGGGTGGTCTACCGATCTTAACATGTACAGGAACCGGAACAAATTGATTTCTTTGCAAAGCGGCGTTGATAGGGATGAAGGGAATGGCTGGTTTGTCGGCCATCCGATTGATGTCATATTCGATTATAAAAAACTGGGGATTTGGCAATCGAACGAAGCGGCAGAAGCAGCTGTCTATGGTCTTGTACCGGGTGATATTAAACTGGCCGACCTGGATGGTAGCAGAAGCATTACGGAAGCTGACCGATCTATCATTCATACCTTTGAACCCGATTTCACTTTCGGCCTGACCAACCGATTGCAGTATAAAAACTTTGATTTAACAATCATTATGCATGGACAGGTTGGCGGAACACTCGTAAGTACGTTGCATCAAAATTCATTCCTGAATATGCTTCACGGCAGATACAACCAGTTGAATGTAGATTACTGGCATGAAGATAATCCTACAAACGATCATCCCAGAGCGTTTAATTCGGGTGGTATGAGGCCATATTGGTCAACATTGGGTTATTTTGATGCTTCTTTTCTGAAAATAAGGACAATGACATTGGGTTATTCATTGCCCAACCGGTGGTTAAATCGCATTGGAATCAATGGATTACGTGTATATGTAACCTGTAATAATGTGGCGACCTTATTTTCGCCTTACATGAAAAAGGGTGGCTTAGATCCGCAACCAACGGGAGGCGGAACTCAAACAGTCCGTGGCAATACAGGTGGAGGCAGTACGGTACAGGGCAGACAAATGTCGGTAGCTTTGGGTACTCCTCCGACACGTCAGTTTTTATTTGGTGTAAACATTAAGTTATAATTCATAAAATTGGAAATAATATGAAAAAGTATCAATATTTCTTTATAACGCTTGTCTTGTTATCAGGAGCGTTCACTTCATGTAACGACAAGCTTAATGAAGAACCCAAGTCGCAGCTTCTTGATTCGTTTTTTAAAACGGAACAAGGAATCGAAGGAGCCGTCATAAATGGCTATAGCAGTCTTCGTGGGGTATTTCCTGGAAATAGTATAGGCACAGATTGTCAGTACACATCAGATGCAGTGGGAGGCTGGGAGAAATCGCCTGATAACTATGACGCGTTGCTGGCTCCCTCACATTCTCCCGGCTCTTGGTCGTTCACCACTATCAATAGCTTAAATGGCGTTCTGCAATTTGGAGCTGATATAGATATGTCCGAAGCACGAAAAACCGTATTGTTTGCTGAGACTAGATTTCTTCGCGCATTATTTTATTTCAGAATGGTTCAGAGTTTTGGAAAAGTCCCTTTGGATTTAGGCTCAGGGAAATTGGTATATAATAACACTCCTTCGACTTTATCTGAGCGTGCTCCTGTCGCAGACGTCTATGAAGTGATTATTAGCGATTTATTGTATGCTGTTGCCAATCTTCCTCTTAGACCAGCTCAGGAAGGACGTGTAACCAAAAAAGTGGCCCTTCATTTATTGTCAAAAGTTTATTTAACGCGGGCAACCACCGAAGCTGGGCAATCCACCGACTATGCTAAAGCGTTTGAATATGCGAACGAATTAATCCAAAATAAGGAAACGTACGGGACTGAACTTATGAGAGATTATGGAATGATTCATTCGGAAGAAACCGATAAGGATAGTGATAACCCCGAAGTGCTTTTGAGAGTACAGTATAAGCCAAATTCTACATTCGGTAGTTCACAGTCAGCTAGCTGGACGGTTACCGCTGGGTATGAAAACTGTAGGGTAGCCGGAATTGCAGTTGTCCCCAGAAGTATCAAGTATCAGCGCCCATGGCGTATGTATGTACCGACTCCATATACGATATGGACGGCGTTTGCAGATAAAACAAACGATTCGCGCTGGGATAATTCATTCCGCATGATATGGGAATGTGGCGTAGATAACGAAGACCTGAAATCGTTGGGTATAAATGAAGGGGATCCGGGTATCGTGCTGTATTTCGAAGGGGATGATATATCCGCTTATCCTGCCAACTGCGTCAAATATAAGGTAGAAGATCTGTATACAGCAGAAGGATTGTACAAAAACTCGGCTGTTAACTATATGTATCCCAGTTTGTTTAAATTTGATGATACCAAAAACAGGGTGTCGGTGAATGAAGCTTGTTATCGTCCCTTGATTGCATACAGATTAGGTGAAACATATCTTATTGCGGCTGAAGCTTTAATAATGCAAGGGAAAAAATCGGAGGCGCTGCCTTACATCAATGCCATTCGGAAACGCGCCGCTTACCGTCCCGGGCTTTCGGACGCCGAGCTTGCTGCAGTTCAATCGACCATGGAAATCACGGATCCCGATGTATTGGACATTGATTTTATTCTGGATGAACTTATACGCGAGTTGTACGGCGAACAACCGAGATATGCAGAATTGGTGCGTACGGGTAAATTACTGGAACGTGTGAAGGCGTATAATCCGCATGGCGCTCCGAATATTCAAGAATACCATATGCTGCGTCCGATTCCGCAGACTCAGATAGACTTAATGACCGATCCGGAACAAAAAGCTACATATCAGAACCCGGGCTATAAATAGTATTATTTTACAACACAGGTAAGAACATTGGAATGGAAAAATTTAAAATACACATTTGATAAAGATTTTATATAATTGTTGGTTCATAGTGTCCATTTTTAATGTTCTACCTGTGTATTTTATGCAAACATCACTTTTTAATTAAATCAATAAACATGAAAAAATTTATTTTACTGGCCGTCCTGTTGTTTACGGCGATAACCATTTCAACAGCGCAAACAAAAAGTCTTCCACATCTCCAGAAAAATGGAAATGTAACCCAATTGATCGTAGATAATAAGCCATACCTGATCCTGGGAGGTGAATTGTTTAATAATTCAGCTACTGATCTTGAGTTTCTAAAACCGATTTGGGCAAACCTGAAGGAGAAAAACCTGAATACAGCGCTTGTAGCAGTCTCATGGGCGCAGTTTGAACCCTCTGAAGGCAAGTTTGATTATACGATTGTAGACGGTGTTATTAAACAGGCACGTGAGCATAATATGCGCCTGGTTTTGCTCTGGTTTGGTAGTTGGAAAAATACGTGGTCGAGTTATGCTCCTGACTGGGTCAAAAAGGATTTTGCGCGATTCCCACGTGTACAACTTCGCGATGGTTCAGGTACGGAACGCCTTACACCTTTAAGTGAAGAAAATCAAAAAATAGATGCAAAGGCATTTGCTGCGTTGATGCGGCATCTGAAGGCTGTTGATAGTAAGGAAAATACCGTTATAATGATTCAGGTACAGAACGAAGTAGGTGTGATTCCGGATGCCAGGGATCACTCGGAGATAGCTAACAAGTCCTATAATGGCCCTGTTCCTCAGGAGTTGATGAATTACCTTGTCAAAAACCGTGAGACAATAGCTCCGGAGCTCCGTAATAAGTGGGTTGCTACGGGGTTCAAAACTTCGGGGACATGGGAAGAAATATTCGGTACTGGACTGCAAACCGAAGACTTATTCATGGCTTGGTATTATGCGAAGTATATCGG
>JAVBMZ010000157.1:0-18639 GCA_031551935.1 Bacteroidales bacterium | reverse complement strand
TTCAGTCATTCAGTTATGGGGCATCAAACGCCACGCGGAAGCCGATTGTGCTGTTATGGTTGGCGGGCGTAGCGCCGATACGGTATGCCGAACGACATTGCTGTGCAAAGTCAAACCAAGATCCGCCACGTATGACGTTGCGAGGACTGATTGCAAAAGGGTCTTTAACAGGACCTGTAGGATCAGTAATACTCCCGCTACTGTACACATCGTACCAGTCGCTGCACCATTCCAATACATTGCCATACATGTCATACAATCCCCAAGGGCTAGGCCGCAATGAGCCTACAGCAAGGGTTTTATTACCATGTCCGCTACCATAATAATTTACGTAAACAGCATCAATGTTTGCGCCAAATGAATAGGCGGTAGTCGTACCCGCCCGGCAGGCATATTCCCACTCGGCTTCCGTGGGCAAACGACCGCCCACCCAGCGGCAAAATTCATCGGCGCCATACCAGGTGACAAAGATCACCGGGTGGTTGGCGTAACCGGATACCGGTTCCCACTGTTGGGCGACAATATTGTAATGTAGACCCCAATCGGAATTGTCATTGGGATAAATCAGCGTATTGTTGGGATACTGGCCGTTAGGATCCAACCCATTGCTGCCAATCTGCTTCGCATTCAGGAAAGCGGCATACTGTGCATTGGTCACTTCATACTTACCCATCTTAAAAGGTTTGGTCAAAGTAACCTGGTGCTGGGGTCCTTCGCTATTGCTTCTGCCCGGCTCAGTGGTGGGGCTACCCATCATAAAGGTACCTGAAGGAATAGACGCAGTCTGTATAACCGGTTTTTCCACTTCTATGGATAGGGTGGCTATCTTCCCGTCAGCACTGTTAACGATGATTGTGGTGGCTCCTATGGTATACAAGGCCTTTATGGCGATGGCATTACCATTAAAAAGACTGGCACTAACCATAGTAGCATCATCCATAAAAAGTTCATAAGGCGCTTGTCCGCCGGTAATCTTTACCGTGTCTTTTTCACCCACTTGTAAAGTCAGTCCGGCAGGTGTTAGCTTCAGTTCGGCAACCACTGCTTCGCCACATTCGTTCTCATCGCCCGGTCGGGCTGCAATGACAAATGGCGCTGCATTGGGACCATAAGGCGCCAGCCTGGTCGTGTGGCGGCTTTTCAGGTTGTCGCCCACCACCAGCACCAAATCGTTAAAGTCATTATCGCTGTTTTGGCTGTAGGATGAGTTCAAGTCTTCAAAAGCAAACACCAAATCGCCGCAGGGCGTTTGGCCTACCGTGTGCGATTGAATTTCCCCCTGGTTGAACTGCCAGTCGGTAGTAATATATACAGGCTTTCCGTTGCGTATCTGTATGGTGGGTATCTTACTCCAGTCGTTCACCGCATTGGTACTTTCGCCGCTACCCCCATTGGGGAACAAACAGAACCCCACCACCGTATTTTCAGGGAAAGGTTGCAACACCTCTTGATTATCCATTTTTCCTAACTGGAAGGTATAACCATGCGCCAATTTTTTAGTTTGGGTGTAGATGATATTTTTGAACCGGATATTGTTCTGGTCGGAAGTGAACAACTGGCCGAGGAAATCGTTTTCTTCCATTTCTTTACCATCCTTGGGCGTATAGTAATAGTATCCCAGCACATTGTTAAAGCTGGCCGCTTCGCCCACAAACGTTACATACACATACGAAGATTGCTCCACCAGAATCCCCGTAGGTACATGTTGAAACAGTTCGGGAGACACCGTCGGCAGTTGTTGTTTGCCGAGCATCGACAACCGTCCCTGCGGTCCTAACCATTCTTCGGGCGTACCCCAGTTGCGGGTATCTTGCTGGGTTACCTCTACGGCATACTTCACATCGGCAATGCTGTTATCGCCATCCGGAATAGGTTTGTTGTCTTTCTGGCATGCAGTCAGAACAAAAGCGACACTGCATAACCATAGCGCAGCTTTTTCAAAAAAGTGATTTGTTTTCATGTTGTTGATTTTGATAGATGATAATAATAAAAGAAACTAAAAAATACATATGGCTCGGTAATAAAGCAGGTAGTCACTGTTGGTGCTGTTACTCCCCACTTGCCATACACTTTCATTCTTTTGCAGTGTGCCGGTTGTTTTCTCCCCCGGAAAGGGGTTGGCCGGAGAAAAACATACAAATTTGGAGAAATCTATTCAAAAGAACAGCATGTGGTATAGCGGATAAATAAAAAAGAGTAACGGATAAAGAAAAATCTGTAGTGAATAAAGAAAAATGTGTAGTGAATAGATAAAAATGATGTTTTAATCAGATACTTTTGTCCTCGTAAACTTTTCTGTGCGATGCTATGATCCATTTTGACACACCTTTTCCTTCGTGGGCTTACTTGTTGCCGGTAATTTGCTGTTTCTGTTATGGACTGATGTTGCTATTTCGTCGCGAAAGCAGATCCAAACAGATGTTGGGTGTGGTCATGTTGTTTGCCAGCATTTGTTTTTGTGCTTCGTTGGCAAATGACAGCATGGCCCAACAAGGAGGTAGGGTGCCGGTAGTCAACAACTGGCATTTTGTATCGGTATTGCTTATGTGGCCTACTGTAGGTTGGTACTTAACCCTGCTTTCGCGTCCCGACGCTAAGTTTTTTCCTCACTATTTCCGGCACTATTATCCCTTTTTCATAGCAGGAGCAGGTACCTTGCTGTTCATGTTATTTGCCCCGCCTACGCCGGTAGTTTATTCCATGAAAGATTATGTCGCCTTATTGGGGAAATATCCTGAGGCGATCTACCGTACCATCGTGATAGTGGTGTATATCTTTCAAACAATATATTTTGTACGTAGAACGGAACTACAATTACGGGCGCACCGGGAAAGGATCAGGAATGATTTTTCGTATACCGC
The DNA here is from genome assembly GCA_031551935.1 of Bacteroidales bacterium. GTDB lineage: Bacteria > Bacteroidota > Bacteroidia > Bacteroidales > UBA4181 > JAIRLS01. The sequence goes on along the minus strand of JAVBMZ010000157.1, from coordinate 15,778 downwards.
TAAGGTAGATTTACAATGGGTGCGTATTATCGCCACCATCGTAGTGATTTGTTGTTTCCTGAATTTTATTTATGCCTTTACGGCATCCATACATCATCGGATGATACTCAGTATAGTGATGTTTGTGTTTATTATCCCTCAATGTATCCTGGGCGCTACCCACAAAGATGTTTATTACTTTCCGAAACCTGTTGACGTGCCATCGCAAAATTTCAGTTTGCCGCTCCAGGCTTCGCTCTTTGTTTCCCCGGGACAGGAAAAGTCAAAGATCAACCCCCTGATGTACGAAAAAATCCGTGACGGCCTCACAGATTTGTTGGAACGACAAGAGGTCTACTGTAACCCGGATTTGCGTATAGATGATCTTGCCGAGATGTTGCATACCAACAAAACTAACGTTTCACAGGTGATCAACGAATCGTTCCATACCAATTTTTATGCTTTGATCAATCATTACCGGGTGAAAAAAGCATTGACTTTGCTAGGAGATCGGCAAATGCAGGTCAAGGATGTGTGGACACAATCTGGTTTTCACTCGCAAAGCGTCTTCAACGCTGTATTTAAAAAAGAAATGCAATTGACGCCGTCGGAATGGGTGAAAAACATAGAACATTGAATAATATTGAATGCTGAATATTAACCATTATTGAAAATTTATGGATAACGGATTTGAACTTTTTCCTTTACTGGCTTATTTGTTACCTGTACTGTGTTGTTTTTGTTATGGCCTGATGCTGATTTTCCGTCGCGAAAGCCGTGTAAAACGCATTATGGGCATCATGATGCTGATGGCTTGCCTCTGTTATGCTATGTCGCTGGCTTATGACTCGGTGATGCAACAAGACGGACGGGTACCCATCCTTAATGTCTGGCACATGGGATCGGTACTAATGATGTGTCCGGTCATCGGGTGGTACCTGACTTTACTCATTCGTCCCGATGCCAAATTTTTTCCGCACCATTTCCTGTTTATGATGCCGTTTTTCTTATCCGTTATCGGCACGTTGTTGTTTTTACGGTTTGCTCCGGCCACGCCAAACGTGTATACCATTAAAGACTACTTAGCCTTGCTGGGCGATTATCCCGAAGCAGGTTACCGCCTGGTACTGACAGTTGCTTTTGTGGCCGAATTAGTGTATATGTTTACCCGCACAGAGTTGCAATTAAAAGCGCACAGGATACGGATGAAAAATGATTTTTCCTATACGGAAAAAGTAGATTTGAGTTGGGTGCAAATCCTGGTGATCATGACCTTGTTTTGCTGTGCTTTGAATTTTGTATATGCATTCACTGCCTCCGTACAAGCAAGGACCGTTTATAACATTCTCTTTTTTGTGGTGATTGTCAGCCAGTGTGTATACGGCGGTACCCATGACGATATATATTATCTACCGGAACCGAAAGGTGCAAAGAAACCCCGTTATGCAAGGCCACCTCATGCAGCACTACTTCTTCCGCAAGAACAGGAAAAAGTCAAGCTAAGCCCTGTGATACAGGAAAAAATTCGCGAAGGTCTTACGGACTTGCTGGAACGACAAGAGATTTACTGTAAGCCTGACCTGCGTTTGGATGATCTTGCCGAGATGTTGCACACCAACAAAACTTATGTATCTTTGGTGATTAACGAATCATTCCATACCAGTTTTTATACCTTGATCAACCGTTACCGGGTGAAAAAAGCCGTCGATTTGTTAGAGAAACAGCAGGTACAAGTCAAGGACATATGGGCACAATCGGGTTTTCATTCACAAAGTGTCTTCAATGCTGTATTTAAAAAAGAAATGCAACTGACGCCGTCGGAATGGTTGAAAAAACAGAACGTTGAACATTAGAAATTGTATATAGCGTATTGGACAAATGTCTATGGTATATGATTAAAAGTTTATGATCAGCAGGTTTGAGCCTATTCCTTTGCTGGCCTATTTATTGCCTATCATCTGTTGTTTTTGCTACGGATTAATGTTGATTTTCCGTCACGAAAGCCGTGTGAAACGTTTTATGGGTTTCATGATGCTGATGGCAGGTCTTTGTTATGCTACTTCTTTGGCCTATGACTCTATGGTACAACAAGACGGTCGGGTACCTATTCTCAATGCCTGGCACATGGGGTCTTCATTGATGATGTGTCCGATACTGATATGGTATCTCACCATATTGATTCGCCCTGATACCAAGTTTTTTCCCAGATATTTTTTGTTATTGATTCCTTTTTTCATCTCCATCCTCGGTTCTTTCTTGTTTTTGTTGTCGGCACCACCCATGCCGGATGTCTACACCATCACAGACTACATCGCATTACTCCGGCATTATCCCGAAGCAACTTACCGTCTTGTCCTGACAGCGGTTTTTGCGGCGGAACTAATATACCTGCCTGTGGGGGCAGAACTACAATTAAAGGCACACCGGGTACGGATGAAAGATGATTTTTCGTATACCGAAAAAGTAAACCTCAACTGGATACATATATTGATCTTATTGGGGTTCATTTGTGGGATACTGAATTTTATCTATGCGTTTACCGCTTCTGTCCAAATAAGAACAGCATACAGTATTCTATTCTTTGTATTGATTGTGATATTCTGTATACTGGGAGGTGTTCATCCCGATATTTATTATATTTCCGAACCAGAAGGAGCAAAGGGACCGAATTATAAAATACCACCTCGTGCGGTACTTTTTATTCCTCCGGAACAGGAAAGGGCCAAAATAAATCCCCTGATATATGAAAAAATCCGCGAAGGTCTCGCAGACTTGCTGGACCAACAAGAAGTTTACTGTAAATCGGACTTACGCTTAGACGACCTTGCTGAGATGTTGCATACCAACAAAACTTATGTGTCATTGGTGATCAACGAGTCGTTCCATACCAATTTTTATACCTTGATCAACCGTTACCGTGTGAAAAAAGCTATAGATCTGTTGAAAAATAAAGAAGTACAGGTTAAAGACGTGTGGACGCAATCGGGTTTCCACTCGCAAAGTGTTTTTAATGCGGTGTTCAAAAAGGAAACCCAACAGACACCGTCGGAATGGGTGAAAAGCACATAACATTGAAGATTTTTAATTTTCAATTCCCCGTTCTCAAACATCTCATTCCAAGAACCCAACGTTAAATCGTTGCATCAGGAATTAGAAATTAGGAATCATTTTTTATAGCACATTCATTGTCTATTAACGATTATACATGTAGATTTGCATTTTGTTTTTTATCATCATGCACATCGTGAACATATGGGTATTGGGTATGGTTATGGTTCTGTCCGGATGCCAATTAAATTCATCAAATAAAAAAATGAAACCACCTGTTGCACAAAAGATGCCGGTAACCCTTACTACAGCGGAACATGAACGTATCGACAACTATTTCTGGTTGAACGAACGGGAAAATCCGCAAGTGATTGCCTACCTTGAGAAGGAAAATGCGTATACCAAAGCCATGATGCATGATACGGAAACTTTTCAGGAACGGCTTTTTTCGGAAATTACCTCCCGTATCAAGCAGGATGATCAATCGGTACCTTATTTTAAAAACGGTTATTTTTTCTACACCCGCTACGAAAAAGATGGGGAATATCCGGTATATTGTCGTCGCAAAGGTACCATGGATGCTGCCGAAGAAGTCTTGCTCAATGGTAACGTATTGGCACAGGGACATTCTTATTTTCATGTCGGAAATTACGAGGTAAGCCCGGATAACCGGTTATTGGCTTATTGTGTAGATACTGTTGGACGCCGTTTATATACTACCATGTTTAAAAATTTGGAAAATGGGGAAGCAGTGGGTGCCATGATTAGTGGAACTACGGGCTGCCTGGCCTGGGCTGATGATAATAGGACCTTGTTCTATACGTTGAAAAATCCTGAGACCTTACGTTCTGAAAAAGTGATGTCGCACATGTTGGACGGTAACCAAGCAGATCGGTTGGTATATGCCGAGGATGACGAAGCGTTTGATTTGGAAGTATATCGGTCCAAGTCAGATCAGATGATCATAGTGTTGGCACACAGTAATACGGCTACGGAATATCGTTTCCTGTATTCCAACACGCCGCAAGGCATTTTTCGGGTGGTACAACCGCGTGAAAAAGATTTGGAATACCAGGTAACGCATTATAGAGACAAGTTTTATATTGTAACGAATGATCAGGCCATTAACTTTCGTTTGGTGGAAACTACGGTGGATAAGCCTTCGAAAGCATACTGGAAGGAAATCATTCCGCATCGGGAAGACGTTTTGCTGGAAGAAATCGAACTATTTCATGATTTTATGGTGATATCCGAACGTAAAGACGGTTTGGTGCATTTGCGTATTAAATCAATGAATAACGGCGACGAGCATTACGTAGATTTCGGTGAGGAGGTATACATGGCGCATATTGCCTACAATCCGTTGTTTGATACTAAATGGTTGCGGTTTAATTACAGTTCGCTCACCACACCTTCATCAACATACGATTATGAGATGCAAACGCGCGAAAAAATATTACGTAAACAGCAGGAAGTGGTGGGTGGATATTGTCCGGACGAATACATTGCCCGCCGGATATATGCACGTGCACAGGATGGCGTGGAAGTGCCCATTTCTTTGGTATATCGAAAAGACACACCATTAGACAGTCATACGCCTTTGTTACTCTACGGGTATGGTTCCTACGGCGTGAATGTTGATCCTACCTTTAGCATCTCACGAATTAGCCTGTTGAACCGTGGTTTTGTATTTGCGATTGCACATGTCCGCGGAGGTCAGACGCTTGGACGGCAGTGGTATGAGGATGGTAAACTATTGCACAAACGTAACACATTTACCGATTTCATTGCCTGTGCCGAACATTTGATAACCGAAGGGTATACCGATAAAGAACATTTATGTGCTACGGGTGGTAGTGCCGGTGGTCTACTGATGGGCGCCGTAGTGAATCTGCGCCCTGATTTATTCAAAGGAGTGATTGCAGCAGTGCCATTTGTAGACGTTATTACTACCATGAGTGATAAATCTATTCCGCTTACTACAGGGGAATATGATGAATGGGGTGATCCGGAGGATGAAATTTATTACCAATACATGATGTCTTATTCGCCATACGATAATGTGACAGCGCAAACATATCCCCATATGCTGGTAACTACCGGCCTGCACGATTCGCAGGTGCAATATTGGGAACCGGCCAAGTGGGTAGCTAAATTGCGTGAACTCAAAACCGGCCATCATCTGTTGTTGTTGCACACCAACATGGACGCCGGACATGGCGGTGCATCCGGGCGTTTCGAACAATACCGTGAAACTGCCCTTGAATATGCTTTTTTGTGTAAAATAATGAGTCCATCCCTGACCCTCCTCCAAGTGGATAGGGAATAGCGTGCTATCTATTAGTGGTACAAACACCTTAATCCAAGTTTTGTACTGTAATCGGATAGCGCTTCCTCCCCCTTCTTCTTAGGAGAGGGGGTCGGGGGTGAGGCTCCTAAAAAATATCATCATATGAGTCATACTAAAGTGATAGCCACTATAGGGCCATCCTCAGCATCTAAAGAGGTGCTTCGTGAATTATTTGCAGCCGGCGTTAATGTTTGCCGCCTGAACTTTTCGCATGGTACACATGAAGACCATCGCCGTAATATCGAACATATTATTGAGCTGAACCAGGAAATGCGTACTACTGTGACCATTTTGGCCGTTTTGCAGGGACCGAAAGTGCGTATCGGCGATGTAGAAAATGGTGCTATCATTCTTCAGGATGGTCAAATGATTGATCTGGTGACGACCGAATGTGTCGGAACAAGTCAAAAAATATTCCTCAGTTACGCCGATCTTCCAAAAGATGTAAAAGCAGGCGAAGCTATCTTGCTGGATGATGGGAAATTGAAGCTGGAAGTAGTCAAAACCAATAAAAAAGACAAGGTGACTGCCAAAGTTATTTACGGCGGTGTATTGATGTCAAGAAAAGGGGTTAATCTGCCCAATACACGCATATCACTACCCAGTCTTACCAAAAAAGACATGGAAGACGCTGTATTTGCGCTTGACTATAATGTTGACTGGATCGCATTGTCATTTGTACGTTCTGCAGCCGATTTGGTATCATTACGTGAACTTTTACGTTCGAAAAAGAAATTTGCCCGTATCATTGCTAAAATTGAAAAGCCGGAGGCTTTGGAGGATATTGATGCCATCATTGACGCCTCCAACGGGATAATGGTTGCCCGCGGCGATTTAGGGGTCGAAGTGCCGTTCGACCGTGTGCCGATGATACAAAAGGAAATCGCCAGAAAGTGTATTGCACAAGCCAAGCCGGTAGTCATTGCTACGCAGATGCTCGAAAGCATGATTACTAATTTTCGTCCTACTCGCGCTGAGGCCAACGATGTGGCTAACGCAGTGCTTGATGGTGCTGATGCTGTGATGCTGAGTGCCGAAACAGCCAATGGGAAATATCCCATAGAAGCCGTTAAGGCAATGCGCCAGATTATTGACTGGACCGAGATGCATGGTTTCCAATACAATCGTGAAACTTTGCCCGATATCAACAGCCGCACATTTTTACCTGATTCTATTTGTTTGAACGCATGTCGTATGGCCGATCAGGCAAATGCCAAAGCCATTGTCATATTTACCTTTTCTGGATATACCGCTATGCGGATCTCAAGTCATCGTCCTCAGGCCGAAACATTTGTTTTTACCCGAAACAAAGCTTTGGTGCGAAAGATGGCACTGATTTGGGGCGCTCATGCTTATCATGCCGAAGAAACCGAAAATATTGACGATGCCATTGAACAGTCCATCCAAAACCTGAAAGAACGGGGTTATATCAAAAAGGGCGATGTGGTAGTACATGTCGGAAGTACGCCTTTCGAAGAAAAAGGGCAAACCAATATGATCAAACTGTCGTACGTGTAGCATGTTATATTAAAAACATTGTTGGCCGGTGAGACTTCGGTTTTTCTTTGTAATTGGTGCCGGTTTATGGTGTCTTTTGCCGGTAGCGGGACAGTTCCCCGAAGATAAAGCCACATCATACCAGGATGTAATAGCGTCGAACGATACGCTGGTATGTCCTGCGCATGTAATGGAGATTACCAATGATACTTTAATCGTTGCATTCTGCAATGCCATGACCCATTATGAGGAATTATGCGGTAAAAAGATACGGTTACAATATGGTTCGATCAAAACCTCTATGGCTGCCCGGCCTTATTTTTGGTCAGTCTTTCGCCAACGCGATAAGCGCAAATACAAGGTAATTGTCAACAATAAACATCAAAGCGCCCAATCCCGCTTGATATATGCTGCACCGTTTGATGCCCGTATTGGTGTCATGGGACACGAATTGGCGCATATCTTGGATTATACGCACAAATCAGGTTGGCAGGTTGCATGGACGGGGATTCGCTACCTTAGTAAGAAATATCGTCGTACGATGGAGCATCAAACAGATTCTGTGGCTATTATTCGTGGATTTGGGTGGCAGTTATACCGATATGCTTATTTTGTGATATATGAAGCAGCAATTGACGAATCGTACCGTAATTATAAATTAGATATGTACATGAAACCGGAAGAAATATATGACATGATCCAAAGGATGGAACCATAGGATATATCTAATATGCCACAATACATGCAAAAGGGCTCTCAATATTAATATCGAGAGCCCTTTTTTAATTCTTTATCTTCAATAATTTAATGCTTATCGGCTGTAGCTGGCTATGGCGTTGTAAAACGCTTTTCTTCGTTCTTTTTTACGCAGAAAAAAGAACCAAAAACTGCTTGACACTTTAAACGCGCTCCGCCTATCGGCTTCGCTTGAACGGAAAATTGTCACAGCGGTATGCTTCGCATGAATATAATGGCCTCATGCAAGTTTGTTTCCCGCTACGTTTCCGGCATTGGCTTCGTAGGCGGGGTACTCCACTGTGGCGCGACGGGCGAAGAACAAAACAATGTTTGAGCGGCAGCGAGTTTTGTTTTGTTCCGGCCGTGAGCTGCATAGTGGGTCGCCGAGAAGCTCAGCCTTGATGTTTTGATTCTTTTGCATCAAGGTAAAAGAATAAGGATTTTGCCCTACACTAAGCGAAGTGTGCCTGTACTGATAGTGCTTCGTAATCGGGCTCATAAACAGCAGAAGGATATAATCATCACAACAAACACACATCAAATAGGTTGACAACGCGAAATCAAACTACAGCCTGCTTATCTTAAATCATTTAAGGTATACATTAATCATTTTAACATATACATTAAATTTGTTAAGATGTACATTAAAAATTCATTTACGCCGCTTTGATAGATGATACGGCGTAAATAGGTATTAATGTGACGATAAATACTGGGAAATACCTTCTTGTGTTGCTTTCAACCCTTTATCTCCCTTGTGCCAGTTGGCAGGACACACTTCTCCGTTTTGTTCGAAAAACTGTAATGCATCCACCAAACGCAATGCTTCTTCGACACTGCGGCCAAGAGGCATATCATTTACCAATTGATGGCGTACGATGCCTGATTTATCGATGAGAAACAGACCACGATATGCTTGTGGCGTACCGACAAAAATAGAATCTCCGTCGTCGTCGTAATCATATTCTCCGGCCAGGACATCGTAATTTTGTGCAATCACTTTGGACAAGTCGGATACCAATGGATAAGTTACACCTTTGATACCGCCTTCTTTGAGCGGAGTTTGCAACCATTTCCAATGAGAAAAATGAGAATCGACCGAACAAGCGACTAATGCTGTATCCCGCTTTTCAAATTCGGCTAATTTTTCTTGAAAAGCTAATAATTCTGTGGGACATACGAATGTAAAATCCGCAGGATAAAAGAAGAAGATAACATATTTTTTGCCAAAATATTGATTCAGAGAGAAATTTTCAACGATTTCTCCACCATTGATAACCGCGTCGACACTAAACGACGGAGCTTTTTTTCCAACTAATACTGCCATAATACTACAATTTTAAATAAAACAACTATTACAAACAGTCTATAAAGACTATGTTAATTCGTTGATTTCCGGTGTTAATGGGTTACCGGTTTTTACGATTTTTGTGTCAACCTTATTTTCGCGTTTAGACACGTCGAAAAAACACATCGGGATTTAGTTCATCTTGATTTTATATCCGGCCCATGGTGACGACCATTTACGGTAATCAACATCTTCAAATTTGGGAGCAAACCTGATCGTTGTGTTCACGCCGCTTTTTTGAAACAAAAATCTATCCACAAAAGCTTTGATGGCATCCTTTTGGCTATCGGTAGGATTACAATGTGGATGTTTATCCGAGAAATCGAATCCGAAACGGTCTTCAATACCCATGGCTTTCCACACTTCGAGTGCCGCCATGGCCGAAATATATCCAGATTCATCAGCCATCCACACATAGTCGGGATTACCAAGGATAAGCACAGGGCGGGGAGCTATCATAGCGATCAATTCGTGGTGGTCATAAGGCAACCTGTCTGATTTACCATTGAAATTATCTTTCAGGGCTTGCATAAACCAACTATAACTGGTATTGCGGATCGTTTCCACTTCGCCAAGCGTATCAGAGATGCGCCAAGCATTAATCCCGCCGCCACCTGATTCCTGAACGATGGTAAGGGCGATGCGTTCGTCTAAAGCTCCTGCAAAAAGCGCCATTTTACCTGCGTACGAACAACCTGATACGGCAATATGCGACATATCTGCTTTCATAGCAGCCTGAACAATTTCAATACCGTCTATGATGCGGCTGATACCCCATGACCAGGCACTATAATCCCCGTTGGTTGAAAGTTCAGGATACATTTGATAGAAGGGTCCGTTCTCTTTCTTGGCATCTCTTCCATATTGTGCAGCCTGATTATGTATATAAGGTATTTGGATACATTCGGCAAACAAATCTGCGGGAAGGGAGCCTGTCGGGCGATTCATACCAATAATAATAGGGAACGTTCCATTACCTTTCGGCATCACTACCTTTGAGGTGAACGTAACTGTTTTGCCCCTGTCAGTAACAAATACTTTGAGCGTATCATCGATGAAAGTCGCTTTGATATCGGCGGGACGGTTAGGCTTGATACCTATTTCATAGTGCTCGATTTCGGCTTTGATTTCTGCGCGGCGACGGGTCCAGTCGGCAAAAGTTACGACTTTCCCGCTACCGTCCGAAAATGCAAAAGGATCGGGCAACATAGGTATCGAAGGAAGTTGGTCTACTGTCGGTAGAGGGGGAAGCTTAACATTTGCACCCGTGTTTTCTACTTTATATACAAGAGGCACATTTTGTGCTGTCACCATAGCAGTACATAATAATACTGCAGAAAGAATAAAAATAATCTTTTTCATGCGTTATTGGTTGATTTTGGATGGTTTGATAAAATGATACATTCTAATAATGATGCTAATTCTGTTTATTATATTCTCTAATGTTTTCTCGGATATTGATATGTTTTAACCTTAAAAAGATTGAGTTTGCCAACTTTTGAGACTATTGATTGGTTTTGTCAAAAGCCGAGTCAAAAGCAATATCTGACGGTTTGAAGTCGATACTTTTCACATATTCGCATGACTCAGTGGCTCCATGTTCGCGATCCATTCCACTGTCTTCCCATTCAACCGAAAGCGGCCCCTGATATTTGATGCGATTCAGTGCACGGATGATTTCTTCAAAGTCGATGTTTCCACGTCCGACACTACGAAAATCCCAGTAACGACGGCGATCTCCAAAAGACAGGTGACCGCCGAAAACGCCTGCTTCAGTTGGATTCGGGCTCCATCCCACATCTTTCATATGTACATGGAAAATACGGTTGGCAAATTTGTAGATAAATTCGACATAATCTACTCCCTGGTATCCAAAATGGCTGGGATCGTAATTGAATCCGAAAGCTGGATGATAATTTACCGCTTTCAAAGCCCTTTCTGCCGAAGCAATATCAAAAGCGATTTCGGTGGGATGGACCTCTAAAGCAAACCGCATCCCAAGTTTTTGAAATTCGTCAAGAATAGGCGTCCAGCGGAGGGCAAAATCCTCATAACCACGATCAATCATTGATTCGGGAACAGCAGGAAAGGAATACACTAAGTGCCAAATGGAACTACCTGTAAATCCATTAACTACCTTCACTCCCAAGCGATTTGCTGCCTGAGCATTACGAATCATTTCCTGTGCTGCACGCTGTCGTACACCTTCTGGATCGCCATCTCCCCATACATGCGCTGGAGCAATGGATTGATGCCGTTCGCCAATCGGGTCGCATACACACTGTCCCAACAGGTGGTTGGATACAGAAAACAACTGTAAGCCATATTTGGCCATCGTGTCGCGACGTGATTTACAATAAGCATCATCAGCTTTGTCCACTTCGAAGTGGTTGCCCCAACATGCCAGTTCAAGGCCATCATAGCCCATTGCTTTTGCTTTCTGGCAGACAACTTCGAAATCGAGATCTGCCCATTGTCCTGTAAATAAAGTAACCGGTCTTGCCATATTCAATGAAGAATTAATGATTATTCAATCCATTTTACCCATTTGTGGGCATTGTCATATCCAGATGCCACTACTGTTTCGATAAATTGCATACCACGCAGGCCGTCAACTTCATTAGGAAAGTCAAGCCATTCTGGTTTTGGCTGTTCACCTGCCATTTTTGCCTGCAGCGTGTATGCAAAATTACGATATATATTGGCAAATGCTTCTATATATCCTTCAGGATGTCCTCCAGGTGTTCGTGAATTATATTTAGCGGTATCGCCCATGTAGCCATTTCCTACACGTACTACTTCGGCAGGCTTTGCACCCCATTTTACCAATAGTGTATTGGGTTCTTGTTGTTTCCATTCAATGCCACCCTTTTCGCCATAGATACGTATGGACAAGGCATTTTCTTCTCCGGCAGCTACTTGCGATGCCATTAATACGCCGGTGGCGCCATTTTCATAACGTAAAAGAGCAGCGCCATCATCGTCAATAGGCCTTCCCGGAACAAATGCTTTAAGATCGGCACAGAGTTCCACGACTTTCAGTCCGGTCATATATTCTGCTAAATGCCAGGCGTGTGTGCCTATGTCGCCCATACAGCCAGCCTTACCTGATCGTTTAGGGTCAGTACGCCAACCAGCATTATTACCACCTTCCAATTCAATACGGGACGAAAGCCATCCTTGCGGGTATTCAACATATATTTTGCGTATTTGTCCAAAATCACCACGTTTGATGCGCTCCTTGGCTTCTTTTACAGCAGGGTATCCTGAGTAGGTGTGGGTAAGGGCAAACAACAAACCAGTTTCATCTACTTTGGCTTTCAATTGTTTTGCCTCTTCAAGACTAAATGTCATCGGTTTGTCAAGTACCACATGAAAACCGCGTTCAAGTGCCATCATAGCCGGTTCGAAGTGCCATAAATTGGGCGTAACGATGCTGACAAAATCCATCCGTTCGTTAGCCGGTAATTGTTCCTCTTTCTCGAACATTTCTTGATAGGTTTTATAAATGCGGTTATCCGGGAGGAAATATGAACGACCTGACGATAACGAAATATCTGGTTTGGTGCTAAAACAGCCACAAACCAGTTCTATCTGATTGTCCATAAACGCGGCCATACGGTGAATAGCACCAATAAATGCGGTGCTGCCACCTCCAACCATTCCCATTCTAAGCTTTCTTCTCATATCGATTTTAATCTTTTTAAGATGATGGATTTAAGTCTATATCTTCACTGACACGATATTATTGACATTATACCAAAGTATATCAAACAAAACTGTTTGAAAAATTGTATGTTCAAAAATACGATTTTCTTTTATTCAAACGCGCTTTTTTAGTTTTTTTATGAATGTGCGGATATATTAATATTTCTGATTCCAAGATTTCTGATTCGAAGATTCAATAACACATTGATTATAAAATCAACACAAAGATGAAAATAGCTAAAAATAGCTATAGAATAGCTAAATTTCACTATATGATAGCTGTAAACAACAATTTTATAGCGTTTTTTAGCTACTTTATAGTGAAAGATCGCTATAAAGTTGTCAATAATAGCTATTTTTATGGTTGATAATATCACCCCCCTCGCTAAGTGATTTTTTGATACATATAGATTTGCTTAGTGATTGTTTATTATAGAAAAGGGATTGCAGTGAATTGACTTTCTTACTGGGCCTCCATGCTTTCAAAAAGAATTAGACTGCAATTTTCTTTCACAGAACGATGCCAGTTAGAATTTTAGGTTTCAAGACCTGTTATATGTATTAGCACAGTTCTCATTATGTGCAACTTAAAAGCATTGCCTTATGAACTCTTATTATGCAGTTTAGATGTAGGGAAACAGTCTTTTGATGCATTGTTAGACGGTCGTATGTTTATCGCCTTCGCAATGCATGGAGTGATAATGCTGTGTATGTTATTGTTCCATGGTCATGTTATTTTTATTTTGAATATCCGTGCTGCCCGGTTTAGATTTTACATATACCGGTTTACGAAGTCAAGTATCGTCTGAGCAGTCAATTGCGGCTCTTCCATAAAACCCATGTGCCCCGAGTGTTCCAGAAATACTACTTGTGCCTGAGGGTGGTCGGCTATCATTTTATCGGCAACAGGGCCGGGAATATGTCCGTCTTCTCGTCCTAATATAAAAAGTTGCGGCACTGCACTTTTTTGTAACACTTCATTGTTATCGCTGCGTGCAGCCATTCCACGTAATGCGGCCGTGATGCCCTCATTTTCCATCATTAAAACCCCATTCGAGATTTCTTCTATTTTCGCCGTCATCCGTTTGCGGTTCTGTGGTGCGAAGCGCGCCACAGGGATGGTGTGGGCTATTGACTCTTTTTTGCCGCTAAGTACCAGGTTTATTTCCTGTTCACGGGTTTCTTTCTTTTCCGGTTTGTCGGCATTAGGCGTAGAGTGAAGCAATACGATCCCCTGGCATATTTCGGGGTAGTGTTTTAACAGTTCGAGTGCAACATATCCGCCCATGGAATGCCCCACTATAAAACAACGCTCGATCCCCAGCGCAGCGAGAACTCCCCGCACGGTCTTTGCAAAAAACTCCATAGTATGGATTTCCCCTTTTATTTCCGATTTTCCATGTCCGGGAAGGTCTATCCTTATGATGCGAACACCATCCAGCAACGGGATGAAATCTTCCCAAACCTCCATCGAGTCCAGATAACCATGCAACAATACGATTACGGGTGATCCGGTCACCGAATCTCTTACACGGACGGAGCATCCGTTCACCGTTATAAATTTTTCCATATTCAAAATTTGTTAAGCGTATTTCTATTAAACTTATATATTGAGTGCATATCCCTCACGGCGTAACCGTAAACGAAAGCATCATTCCCGTATCTTCATGTTCCAACAGGTGGCAGTGGGCCATATACATTCGCTCCGCCGGAGCGGGATGTGTAAAGCGTACTAATACTTCACTTTCTTTGCCTTCTACAAAAACCGTATCTTTCAAGCCCCTTCGGTGCAGCGCCGGCTCCGCGCCGTTTTCTTTCAGGATGCGAAACTGTGTGCCGTGAATGTGGAAGGGATGAAGCATCGAGTCGCCAACGCCGGAGATGAGCCATCGTTCATATTGCCCCTGTTTTACATCAAAGGCGACCGTGTTCATGGTAAACGCCTTTCCGTTGATCAGGTTACCGCTCCACATGTCGAAAGACTGCGGGGTTTGCGTTCCCATGGTTCCATGACTACCGCTCGTATGACCTCCTCCCATACCTCCCGGCATTGTTTCTCCATGACTGCCATGGCCGCCGTGGTGCATGCCTCCGCCGGCGGAATCTTTCTGCTCCATGTCTGGCATGTTATGCCCCTCCATACCCATACCCGCCATCGCTTTTTCTCCATAGCGTTGCATCAGTTCATGCATGCCTTGCATATCCAGCCGGGGATCCATGGAGAGTTGCAGTTTACGCACCGGCAGATTCGAAATCGCAGGTATCGCGGGCAGGGGTATAAGAACGTCCGGCAACTGTTTGTGACCGCTTTGCCGTGAAGGCGTGATGTGTAGCGCAGGCACCGGCTCATCGAAGGGCGGCAGGGTCATTCCCATCTGTTTGACCGGCAGCGTCATCAGATCGACAGGTTTGCCGTCGCTTACATCAAGCATCATCTCAAACCGCTCACCTGCATACAGGGTAAGTTCGGTCACCTTGACCGGCTCGACTAAAAAACCGCCGTCACCGGCAATGACATACATGGACCGGTTGTCGCTGCAAGCCAGGCGTAAGGTGCGGGCGTTGCATCCGTTGAGCAGACGCAGGCGTAGCCAACCGCGCGGGGCAACATGCTCCGGGTAGCTTGCGCCGTTGGTCAGCAGTATATCGCCGAACCAGCCGACAGCCGCGTTGACCACATCCATAGTGTAATCTATCTGATCCGACCCGGTCAGCCGTTTGTCTTGCAAAATGACGGGAATATCGTCCACTCCCCAGGTGTGGGGCAATGGAAGGGCTGCGCTTTCGTCGTCTTCGATGAGTAGAAGGCCGGCCAGCCCCATAGCCACGTGGCGTCCGGTCTTACCATGCGGGTGCGGGTGATACCAGCAGGTGGCCGCTCTTTGGTCAATGCGCAGTTCAGGGGTCCAAAAGCCTCCCGCCTCAATAATTGCTTGTGGACCGCCGTCGGAAACACCGGGAATTTCCAGGCCATGCCAATGCACCGCCGTAGAGTCCCTTAGGGAGTTGCGTATCTCCATCGTGACAGTCTGCCCCCGGTGCAGGGAAAGAGCCGGGCCAAGTAGGGAGCCGTTATAGCCCCAGGTACGGGTGGCTGTCTTTTTCCAAAG
>JAVBMZ010000174.1:0-4460 GCA_031551935.1 Bacteroidales bacterium | reverse complement strand
GATACAGCCGTAGACACCACCTGTGGTATAACGTTTATTCGGTTTGAACCACTCGTACGATTCGATTACCTGTAACTTATTGCCGTGAAGATCATTCATATAGAAAAATTGCTGCTTGTCAGGATTTTGAAGAATTTCGCTAACAAGATGTCCACCCTTATTCTTAATATCTTTATAAGCCTCATGTATGTTCTTAGCTTTTATTTTGGCAGCATAAATACCCAAATCACCCAAAGAAATCTCCTCTTTAGGTGGTGGTGGCATTCTGTCCATAAATTGCCATATTTCATAGCAACTGCCGCCCTGTAAATTAGCAGCCAGGATTGCATGCTTCTGGTGCGGATTTCCACCCATATATGGCGCCATGTAAGTAGCTACATTGCTATCGTCAAATACTTTGACATCTGCGCCAAGCATCCGTCCATACCACTGAAATCCCTGAGCGGCATCACTCACGCCGACACCCATTTGCTGTATCCCATATATGATTTTTTCCATGTGTTTGATGATATTGATTTAGCTTTTGATGCTGTTATTTTTATTTTGCTTCTTGATGGTATGTTTGAATTTGAGGATGGTACCCCGTACAGTTCCGCCACATCACTATCGAGTATCACCTGCTGGCTGCGTATGGTGATGATCTTGTTTTCAACTGCATTGAATTTTACAATGTCGTCCATGTTATTTTGATTTTAGATACTTTGTGATCTAATAGGTTAATCATATAACTTCCTGAATAACAAAATACTTTTTCCGTCGAATGGTATAATATATGGTCAGGAAAGCCAACATGACCCATGGAATCAACAAAATAAACCTGCCATTTTCGTAAAAATACCCGATAACAAATGTCAAAATCATTGCTGCAAGCAATAATGCCCAAACCCAATTCATCATTCGCTTGTTGACCGATATGCGTAACAATATATTGTCCTTCGAATGGAAGGTATATACAGATGAGCCATCCCAATTGTATTTGACTTTTACATCAAGAGGCTTATCTTCATCCACTTGTATATTTAAAAACTGATTGCGCATCACGTGTGCTTCACCGTTGATGATCACTTTGAACATGCTATTCTTGGAATCTTTATAGTTTTGTATGTCAATCGTTTTCATATCTACAATCAAACATCAAACATCAAACATGGTTTATCCTCTTTGCTTGAATAACCTCATCATTGGTTTTACATAGTCCTCGTCGGTACGGATAAAGGTGTTGTCGATACCACTACGGCGAAAAGTTTCGTCAAGTTTGCGCTGAATCTCTTCCCAATGTTGTTTGTACTGGCGCCGCACCTTTGTACTTGATGTATCTGTCCAAAGCATTTGTCCGGTTTCGGCATCGCGGAATTGCACTAATCCAAGAGATGGCATTTGCATTTCATGTACGTCGTAGATACGAAAAGCCACAACATCGTGTTTACGCGAAGCTATTTTTAGTGCATTTTCGAATGAAGGACTTACAAAATCGGATATCACAAATGCCGTACTCCTTTTTTTGATGGCGTTGGTAAGATATTGCAACGCTACAGCCACATCGGTGCGTGTACTTTCGGGTTCGAATTCGATCAACTCACGGATAACACGCAGGATATGTTGACGTCCCTTCTTAGGAGGAATGAATTTTTCCACCTTGTCTGAAAACAAGATAACGCCTACCTTGTCGTTATTTTGCGTGGCCGAGAACGCCAATACTGCCGATATTTCAGCCATCAACGATTTCTTGAAACGCATGGATGTGCCAAATTCCCGAGATCCACTTACATCCACCAGTAACATGACTGTCAACTCACGTTCTTCTTCGAAGACTTTGATATATGGATGATTGAAACGAGCTGTGACATTCCAGTCAATACTACGGATGTCGTCACCATATTGATATTCGCGTACTTCGCTGAATGCCATACCACGACCCTTAAATGCACTATGATATTCGCCTGCAAAGATATGCCGCGACAACCCACGTGTTTTGATCTCTATCTTGCGTACCCGCTTTAGTAAATCGGTTGACTCCATGCTTTCAAATTCAAAATTCAATGATTCTAAAATTCAGAATTCAATTTTTGGAATCATTGAATTCTGGAATCTTGGAATACTTTTAAGGTACTTCTACGGCGTTCATGATTTCTGTGATGATATCCATCGAAGTCATGTTTTCGGCTTCGGCTTCATATGAAAGGCCGATCCGATGACGCAACACATCGTAACAAATGGCACGGACATCTTCTGGAACTACATAGCCACGTCGCTTGATAAAAGCGTATGTCTTGGCAGCTTTCGCAAGGTTGATGCTTGCACGCGGCGACGCTCCATAAGAAATCATCGGTTTGAGTTTATCAAGTTTGTATTCTCCGGGATAACGGGTAGCAAATACCAAATCAAGAATATAACGTTCTATTTTTTCGTCCATGTAGACTTCCTTAACGGTTGCGCGAGCCTTCATAATGTCGGCTGGCTTCAGTATAGTGCTGGCCGTAGGAAACACTTGCCCAAGATTTTCACGGATAATCTGCTGTTCCTCAGCTTTCGAAGGATAATCAATGACCACTTTCAACATGAAACGGTCTACCTGCGCTTCGGGCAGCGGATATGTCCCTTCTTGTTCGATGGGATTTTGCGTGGCCAATACAAGGAATGGACGGTCAAGCGGATAAGTCTGTCCGCCAATGGTCACCTGTTTTTCCTGCATGGCTTCGAGCAAAGCGCTCTGTACTTTGGCAGGAGAACGGTTGATTTCGTCGGCTAAAATAAAATTAGCAAAAATAGGACCTTTCTTTACGAGAAACTGTTCCTCTTTCTGGCTGTAAACCATGGTGCCGACAAGGTCAGCAGGCAACAGGTCAGGTGTGAACTGTATGCGACTAAACTTGGCGTCGATGGTAGTAGCCAACGTATTAATAGCCAACGTTTTTGCCAGTCCAGGAAGTCCTTCGAGCAAAATATGCCCATCGGACAATAAACCTAACAACAAACTTTCTACCAAGTGTTTCTGCCCGATAATCACTTTGTTCATCTCGATTCCGATTAAATCGACGAATGCACTTTCCTGCTGGATTCGCTCGTTTAATTCTTTGATGTTTACTGATTCATTCATTTGTGCTTATCATAAAATTATATTGTCATTCACTACCGGAGCTTTCTTTTCACCATCCCCGTTCAACTTTGCTATAAAAACAAGTGCAAAAATAGGATGTTCTGGATATTAAAAAAAGTTAATTAATCTTTAAAAATTTTAAAAACAAACTACAAATCCATAGTTTTTAAACTATGAAACGTCGAAATCGAGATTTATATTATATTTTTTCCAGTTCGATACGACAAAATAATCCCAATTGCCGGTTGAATGGCGAAACCATCCATTCCATGAATTTCACGGATCCGTACATTGCATCAGGCAACATAGTTTTACGTGATAAACCGCCACTCACGAGATACAGAAACGGTGTATGATACTGGACTTGGTTGAGTTGCAATTGCGGAAACCGTTCATTAAAATATTTTATATCGCGTTCGAAATAAATGTACGGCAATGCTTGATTGGAATTGCTTACCGGATTACCCGGATCGATTTCAAAACCGGCTGTCGGATCGAATGGCTCGTGATGAAATCGAGTGTAAATCAACCTTCCCAAACAACTGTTTGCAGGTTCTATCATCAATATTTTACCACCCTTGACAAGACATCGTTGCGCTTCTTCGAGAAATAAATACGGTCGTGGAATATGATGAAAGACATTCAACATCATGACACAGGCAAGCGAATTGTCAGGAAACGGTAGTCGTTCGGCGCTGCAAACAACATCCACGATTGGCAGGTCCAAGATGTCGGAGGTGACCACATCAGGAAACATTTCTTTCAGAAACCCTCCACCCGATCCAATTTCCAAACATATCCCTTCGTCGCAAGTTTGCGCCTCACGAATAAACCAATTGTACCACTCCATATATAATCGTTTAAGAAACTGTTTGTTGAGAATAATCTCCCGATTAAAAAGCGTTGATTCGGGACTGTCCAAATCGTATGGATTCCGGTATTTCATTTTTAAACAATACTATAAATGCTTTTCAAAAGTATCACTTTTTTCGGTACCGATCGGGAAAAAATGTTCGGCCATGCAAAAATGTAAACTACTTCACTCATATGAATCACGGTATTATGTGAGAATTTCTTCGTAGACATTGCAAAAACAAAGAAAATTGGTTACCTGATAAGGTTTTTTAATGAAAATTCATGAAACATTTTTATTTTATCATAATTTTTTATATGATTTTATCATATATTTTTCTACGATAAAAATGCTTTTTTATTCAATATGTACATATTTCACTGTTTTATAGATATTCGTTGGTTTTAAAAAATGATGCGTTAGCGAAGAATGAAAACAAAATTGACAATGCCTAATTTTAACCATGATTGCATCAGTTTTATTGTGTTGATAATAATAATCTTACAAAAA
>JAVBMZ010000206.1:0-9750 GCA_031551935.1 Bacteroidales bacterium | reverse complement strand
AGCAAACTAACAAGGCCTACACCTTAGATAATTGTGTTACTGTATTTTCAGAAACGCAGGTTGAAACCATTGATGCCGGATGGTTCTTTTGGTTTTCACCTAAATCATTGACGAACGGACTTAACCTTAAAATGTCGTATGACGATAAACAAACAGCAGCACACCCTGCGCACCAACATGCCGGTAGCGAAATTGTATATTTGTTGGAAGGACAGGCGGAAGTATTTATCAACGGCGAAACCAGAACCATTGGTCCTAATACCAGCGTATATTATCCGGAATATTCGATGCATGGGTTGAAACGTTCCGGTAATCAGCCTATTAAGTATTTTGTCATCAGGGTTAATTGAATCATTAGGATTCTGCTGTTCCTGTTTCATTAAAAAAATAGCTAAATTTCACTATAAAATAGCGAAAAACAACTATATAGTAGCTGAAAGTAACAACTTTATAGCGATCTTTCGCTATATTATAGCTAAGAATCACTATAAAATTGTCAATAATAGCTATTTTTATAGATACCTATCTTGTGAGAGGTAAGGTATCAACAAACATTTGATACATACTTAAGAGCATGTCACATAATAAAATGTCAAGATTTATTTCATATTGTCTTTTTGGTTAATCAATTGCCAATAAGGTACTTAAAACTGCAGCAATTTGTGTGCTCTGAGAAGCAACCTGAAAAAACAAATTTAGATGTGTCAGTCCTCAAACAGACTTTGTATTTGGTATAATTTTCGTTATCTTTGTCGTATCATTCACGTTGTAAATGCCTAAGAGAGAAAGGTAAAGACAGCACAAATGGCTTTCAGTAGTTTGAAAAACTATTGATGTTTTTATCACCATTGACAGAGTTTCCGTTCCGAACTGACGTATTCACGACACTAGTTGGCTTGGTCGACATGACACCGTCGCGTGTGGAATAGTTGGGTGCAAACTAAAAGAACACAATAGACAATAATTAGAAAATTAGAAAATTAAATGAGTATAAAACCGCTTTGAAAAGAACATAAAAAGTAATGAATATGAACAAGAAATTTACTATTGCTATCGCAGCAAGTATTGCATTAACGATGTTTTTTGCCTGTACGCCAAAAAACGTAAAGTTACAAACGCCTGTACAAGATGAAAGTATAGGGAAGGGGGGGTTTGCCGATTCGACAGGGAGAGTGGTCGTTTCATACATATATGAAGAAGCTGGACCTTTTACTGATGGGTTAGCAAAAGTAAATCTAAACGGCAAATCGGGGTTTATTGATTATACAGGAGAGGCCGTTATTCCATTGATGTATGAATCTCTTGGTGATTTTTACGACGGTTTGGCAAAAGCCGGATTGGATGGCAAATACGGCTATATTGATAACATTGGACAAGAGGTTATTCCGCTGATATATGATGCTGCGGCTGATTTTTCAGACGGCAAAGCAAGAGTACAACAAGACGGCAAATATTATTTCATTAACCAGGATGGAGGAATTTTGCCGGACGAGATGTACTTCGAACAATTATACCGGCAAACAGCGCAAAACATACCACAGTTGGTTGGGTTTATGATTAAAGATGTGACCACAGGAGAAGAGCTAACATTCAAAAAACTAATCGTGAACAACGAAACGGTACAGAATGTAAAGTGGAATGGCGTGTATACTGCTTCGGCAGAGGAGGGGTTAGTCGTAAAAATTGCGACAAAGTTTTTATTGAATGGAGGGAAAAGCGTAGAAATCGAAATACCCGAACAATACACCAGAACATTTAAGTATCAACTTGAAAATGAAACTTTAACCATATTGGACGAACTATAAAATGCAACGTGCTTTTTTGTTGTTTAGCATGAATGAATTATTTAAAACCAAATAAAAATCAATCAGTTATGAATAAATTATCATTTGATGATCTGAAAGGAAAAGTATGTGTCATCACTGGGGGCGCAGGAGTCATCGGTGCAAGCTTGGTACGTGGATTGGCATCGGTGGGTATGAAAACAGCCATCGTTGACTTGAACGAAGAAGCTGCCTCCAAGCTAGCTGCCGAAGTGCAGAAAGAATCGGGAGTAACGACCATTGGCGTTGGCGCCAGCGTGTTGGACAAAGATTCATTGAATGCAGCTAAAAAGGTCATCAACGAAAAATTAGGAAAAATTAATTTTTTGATCAACGGTGCAGGTGGTAATTCGCCGGCGGCAACTACCCAATTGGAAGAAATGACGCCCGATAGCTTGTCGCAATTGGAAAAAACATTTTATGGCCTTAATATGGATGGATTTCAGAAAGTATATGATCTGAATTTCAAAGGGACATTGCTTCCTACGATGGTGTTTACTATGGATATGCTTGAAGCAGGCAAGGGTGGCGTACTCAATATTTCGTCGATGAACGCATACAAGCCGTTGACCAAAATACCTGCCTATTCGGCAGCCAAAGCATCCATCAACAACTTCACCGAATGGTTGTCAGTGCATTTAGCAAAAACGGGTATTCGTGTCAATGCGATTGCTCCAGGGTTCTTTTTGACCAATCAGAACCGTTTTCTGTTGACCGATGAAAAAACCGGCGCACCGACAGCACGTGGCATCAAAATCATTTCCAGTACTCCTATGGGTAAATATGGCGAACCGGACGATTTGAATGGGGCTATGCTGTTTTTACTCAGCGATATATCGTCATTTATCACCGGTATTTGTATTCCTGTGGATGGTGGCTACAGCGCTTATGGCGGAGTGTAAACAAACCTTATTTTTGAAATATTAAACTTTTAAATCATTAATTTTTTATGAGTATTCAATTGAAAAAGAATGCCAAGTGGGCATTAACCGTACCTTCGAGCATGGGAGTCAGGCTAACGCCATTGAACGGCCAACCGGTATATAGTGGCGATGCGTTTACTATGTATGTGACGAGCGCAGAAACGAACGTTGCCAGTATTTCGTCATATCTCGGATTGCCTGTGAAGGTGCTTACGACGTTTGTGAAGGGAAGTCCCATCGCACAACTCATCAAAGCCAACCTCAAGAGCCGCGGCATGGATTACGAAGCTGTAGAGGTAGAACAAGGAGGACCGTGGGGATATAGACATCAGTTTAATATTGCTGATAGCGGTTATGGATCGCGTGGACCGCGCGTTCACAATGATCGTGCCGGTGAAGTTGGGTGTACGCTCAATGTGAAAGATTTCGACTTGGATCGTATTTTTGGACAGGAAGGTGTTCAAATTATTCACCTGTCAGGGCTTATTGCTGCACTTTCACCTGAAACAAGCAATTTTTGCCTTGAATTGGCGCGTGCAGCCAAAAAATACGGAACGCGTATCTCTTTCGACCTTAATTACAGGGCTACCTTCTGGAAAGGACGTGAAGAAGAGTTGCATCAAATTTTTAAAGAAATCGCTTCTATTTCGGATATCCTGATAGGTAATGAAGAAGACTTCCAGCTTTGCCTGAACATCGAAGGGCCTGAAGCCGGAGGCAAAGCTATTGCAGATAAAATAGAAGGTTTTAAAGAAATGACCATGCGTGTAAAAGCATCTTTTCCAGGAACTTCTTTTTTCGCAACCACCTTGCGCCAAGTGATTAATGTAAATGAACATCTCTGGGGTGCTATTGTGCTCGAAGGCGACAATTTTGTGGTCATTGAGCCGAAACCGATCCATGTTCTTGATCGTATTGGTGGTGGTGATGGATTTGTTGGCGGGTTACTTTACGGTATCCTGAAAGAGTGGGAAGCTGAGAAGTGTGCTCAATTCGGATGGGCAACCGGAGCTTTAGCCACTACATTCCTGACCGATTATGCCCAACCTGCCGATGAGGATATGGTATGGAGCGTTTGGAAAGGAAACGCCAGGGTAAAACGTTAAGGATTCTCCGTTTAAATAAGCATCATGAAGCAGTAACACGAATGAAAAAATTCGTGTTACTGCTTTTCATAATTACGATCTAATAGATAATCGACATTTCAATGTTACTGTTTGATGTCGATTTTTGCGTTTTGCGTTCGTATAGCCCTTATCTGTCTCCCGCTTGACCTGATGGGCAGGGGTCAGGACAATTTTTCAATTATCAATTATTTATATGGATACCAAACAACAATTAATCGCGTTAAAACCCGAAAAAGAATTTTTCATCGGGATTGATTCCGATGGTTGTGTATTCGACACGATGGAAATCAAACAAAAAGAGTGTTTTTGTCCGAATTTCATCAAGTATTTCGATTTACAAAAAGTACAAAAAGCTGCTCGAGAGGTATGGGAGTTCGTTAATTTGTACTCTATCCACCGTGGGCTCAATCGTTTCAATGCTTTGTTGTTTTCCATCGATCTGTTGGGGCAACGTAAGGAAGTGGCGCTACGTCATGCTATCATGCCCGATTTAACCCCGGTACGCGAATGGGTGGCTAAGGAGACCAAATTGGGCAACCCAGCGCTTACCAAATATGCGGCCGAAGTTAAAAACCCTGTTATTGACCAAACTTTGGCCTGGTCGATAGCTGTGAACGAATCTATTTCCGACATGGTGCATGATATACCGCCTTTTTCGTTTGTGAACGAATCGTTAGACAAAATGGTACATCAGGCCGATTTGATGGTGGCGTCACAAGCGTCTTTGGAAGCTTTGACCCGTGAGTGGAAAGAAAACAATATCGACCACTATATACGTATGATCGCAGGGCAGGAGTATGGAACCAAAACTGAACATTTAAAATATGCGGCTGTTGGTAAATATGCAGCCGATAAAATCCTGATGATTGGCGACGCCATGGGCGATTTGAAAGCGGCTAAATCAAACGGCGTACTTTTTTATCCGGTTAATCCTGGTCATGAGGACGCTTCGTGGGAACGTTTTTACAAAGAAGCCATCGATCGTTTTTTTTCAGGGACTTATGCCGGAGCGTATGAAGCGTCATTAATCAATGAATTTAAAGTATATTTACCGGAAAAACCGGATTGGTCATAAAATATATGCGGTTATTCAGAAATAATCTGATAACTAATCTTTAAAGCTGTTTGTAAGTAGCTTATTTTGGCTATGGGTGTGAAAAATATTATCTTATCACTTATCTGGGTGTCGACCATATTAGGTTGTACACAGAAGGCCTCTTTACCGTTGGAAGAGTTAGACAGGATAGGTGTAAAGATGAGCCAACAAGCACAGATTGAGTACGCCTATGATATAAAAATGTTCCGCAGCTATGCCGGCGATACTATCTGTTTCCAGGGAAAAATGTATTTTGAACTTTACCCAAAAGATACAGCCATAGGTTACATTTTTTACCATCAAATACCTGATGAAAAAAGTTTTTATAATGGAGATGCATTGATTTCTTTACTTTCTAAAGATAGCAGTGCATATAGGAAACTGTTGTGTGACTATCAAGATGGTCATATGACCCTTCATCCATATTTGGAACTGTCATACGGAGCCATCAAGTTGTTTCTGACCAACCCTTTATTTGCTTCAATGACTGATTCTTTGACCCGAAAAGACACCATTTTTCAGGAACATCCATGTACTGCATTTTCTTTTTGGGCAGATAACCAACTGATTGATACTCATAAAAAAACCACCGGCAGATCAAAAGTCAAGCTTGTTTTTCGGAAAAAAGATGATCAACCGGTGTTTTATGCAACTTACCAACCGTTAAAAAACAACAATTACCTCTATCATGAAGCTTCATTTTCTGATTATTCTTTTGCAAATCCATACCCAGATGCTATATTTGCTATTGAAAATATACCCACATATTATCAATGGGATAAGCATAAAAATAGCTTAAAAACAATTCCTGCCGGTACGCGCGCACCTGAGTGGAAATTGCCAAGAATCGATGGGGATAGTGTGCCATTATCTGCTTTTCGGGGTAAATACGTCTTGTTAGATTTTTGGTTTATTGGTTGCGGTGCTTGTATTGAATCCATACCAACCTTGAATCAACTCAAATCGACCTATAAGGATAACTTAGAAGTGATTGGTGTAAATTGTTTTGATAAGGATATCGAAAAAATACGAAAATATTGTGTTGATCATGAAATGATATATCAAAATGTTTGGAAGGGAGATATCATCAGTGACGAATACAAAATAAATGCGGCACCTATATTTTATTTAATCGACCAAAATGGTGTGATTATTGATACACAAATTGGATACGATGCAAAGAAGTTGAAAAATATGGTTGCTTCAATAAATTTACAAACCATATAGAACGTCTAATAATTTAAATTGTATGCTTTATTATTCAAAAGGATCCAAAGATTACGTTTTCTCAAAAGAGGAAGTGAAAAATGCATTGACCGAGATTTTCGGGAAACTTGGCGTACGTAAGAAGGTATTGGCATTGCCTCCAGATTTTACCCGTTTTCATTCTTTTGCAGGATTGATCACAGAGATGACATGGGAACATTATGGCAATGCATTGGCTGATGTCTTACCTGCACTGGGAACACATGC
This sequence comes from Bacteroidales bacterium, assembly GCA_031551935.1. Taxonomy (GTDB): domain Bacteria; phylum Bacteroidota; class Bacteroidia; order Bacteroidales; family UBA4181; genus JAIRLS01. Next base: position 3,308 of record JAVBMZ010000206.1, on the reverse strand, counting down.
TCCAATGAGTGAGGGCGAAATTAGTCGTATGTTTGGGCATGTACCAAGGAATTTATTTCGTGTGCATGACTGGCGTAATGATGTAGTAACGGTGGGTACCGTGCCATCTGAATATGTACAACAAGTGTCTGAGGGTAAGCTAAACTATACGTGGCCATCGCAGGTGAACAAGTTATTGGCACATGGCGGACATGATTTAATATTGTCCATTGGACAAGTAGTGCCGCACGAAGTTATCGGAATGGCGAACTATAATAAAAATATTTTTGTAGGAACCGGTGGTTCTGAAGGTATCAATAAGAGTCATTTCATTGGGGCGGTATATGGTATGGAGCGTATTATGGGACGTGCCGATTCGCCCGTGCGTAGTGTACTTAATTATGCCTCCGAACATTTTACCAGTCATTTGCCGATAGTGTATATCCAAACTGTAGTGAGTAAAGACGCTAACGGGCAGTTGCAAATACGCGGCTTATATGCTGGCGACGATTTCGAATGCTTCCGGTTGGCATCGGCATTATCGCTTGAAGCTAACTTTTTAATGGTGGAACGTCAAATTAAAAAGGCAGTGGTATGGCTCGATCCGGAAGAATTCAAGAGTACGTGGCTAGGTAACAAAAGTATTTATCGTACCCGTATGGCATTGGCAGATGGAGCTGAATTAATCGTATTGGCCCCGGGATTGAAAGAGTTCGGAGAAGATAAAGAAATTGATAGACTCATCCGCAAATATGGATATGCCGGAACACCCAAAACGCTTGCTGCTGTGGAGCAAAATCAAGAATTGCGTGATAATCTTGGTGCAGCTGCTCACCTGATACATGGTTCAAGCGAAGGGCGGTTTACGGTAACCTATTGTCCCGGAAAATTGACTCGTGAAGAAATTGAAAGTGTCTATTTCAAATACGCCGACCTCGACGAAATGATAAAGCGCTACGATCCTGAAAAATTGACCGATGGATTCAATACGATGACTGATGGCGAGGAAGTGTTTTACATTTCTAATCCTGCGTTGGGATTATGGGCGCACAAGGATAGATTCAAATGATTTATAGGTGGTCGATTTAGATATTTTTTTGCGGGCGCTTGGCTGCTTAGAAAAAAGCATTACCTTTGCACCCGCAAAAACAAATATGGCGAGGTAGCTCAGCTGGTTAGAGCGCATGATTCATAATCATGAGGTCGGCGGTTCAATCCCGCCTCTCGCTACCAGAAAATCAAAGACTTACAAGTGTAATTGTAGGTCTTTTTGTTTTATGTGCCCACAAGTAGTAAAAGGATTTTATAAAAACTTACTTGAAATGTAAGCCTTGATTGTGGCTCTACTGCTAAAACTAACCCCTGTCATAGGAAAAAGTTGTATGTTTTTTACATGTAATTTGCATGCAGCTTCGGTCTTATTTTTTATTGATATGGCAGTGTGAACCAGAACTGCGAACCAACGTCAACTTCAGATACTACCCCCATATTGCCGCCTAGTTGTTCAATAATGCTTTTACAAATGGATAATCCCAACCCTGTTCCTTTGTCAAAGGGGTTCAGTTTTGTAAATCGCTCGAAAACCTGCTCTACTTTATCCGGCGCTATACCGACACCTGTATCCGAGACACGGAATTCGATCCAGATGTTGTCCAAAAGTCGGTATCCTAATGTTATTTTGCCTGAAGTAGTGAATTTCAGGGCATTGTTGATCAAGTTGGTGATCACCTGTGTCAGACGTTTTTTATCGCTCCGGATATAATATTCGGGCAAATTCAGATCGAAGATGATCGGTATCCCCTTTGTTTCCTTCACTTGGTAAGAACATACGATTTCATCACATAATTCCCGTACATTCAAATTACCTATAGTGAAATCCAAAATTCCGGCTTCAATCCTTGAGAAATCAAGGATATCAGTAATCAATTGCAACAACAACTGATTGCTTTCCTGCACGATACGGTTATAACGTTTACGTTTTTCCGGATTATCTTCCTTTTCCATCAAGCCAGAAAAACCAACGATCGCATTCAACGGTGTACGTATTTCGTGACTCATGTTGGCCAGGAACGTCGATTTCAACCTGTCCATGTTTTCAGCCTTTTCCTTGGCTTGTACCAATTGCTCCTCTATGTTTTTCTGGTTGGTGATATCTACGCTGGTAACCACGTGTGCCAATTGTCCGTCAATCCAGTTGAATGCAGCACTGAAAACACGGAACCAGGACTTGTCGAACGGACGCTGATAATCCCACGAATACACTTTGGTAGGTTGTCCGTTTTCATCGATCAGATGGTATTTCGGACAAAACTCACATTCTCCGGTTTTATCCTTGTAGAGCGCCTGCCAGCATTTTTTTCCTTTGAAATTTTCAAATCCCCCATATGGTGCGGCCATTGTTTCGTTGGCATAGAGCATTTCATGGGTTTCAAACGAATTGACATAAATATCGACCCCCATATGGTTCATGATATTTTCCAAGGTCTTGCCGGCGCGGATTTCTCTTTCTTTATATTCGCGAATAATTATCTCCTTGGTAAGTAAGTCTGTCGCATACCAGATAGCCTGTAATTCGTCTTTTTCGAAATGATCCGGATTTTCCTTATCAGTAAATCCTATATACCCGATGGTTTTGCCTTCCGTATCAACAATTTTATTCAACCATAGAGATTGGGTGCTGAAAAAATTAAAAATCTGATGTCCCGCGGGAGTCGTATTTTCATCTAAGCAGATATAAAAAGGCAATACCTCCGGTAGGGTATCACGATGTTTCAAGTTATTGATAAGGATTCTGCCTTGTAATACATTATCTTCATTGCCAAATGTTTCCTTTAGGTAAAAGAAACGAAACCCATCTGTTTGGTAAATAAAACCACGCCTGAACCGGAAGAATTTGCCGATATAAACCAACAGTTCCGGCAGTTTTTGTTCTATAGGCTGGTCCTTATTGATCACTTTGATGTAGTTAACAATCAGATCACCCAATTTCTTTTCAAATCTGACCATAGATACCTTTTTTAACAAAAATAAGAAAAAATTATTCGAATAACAATTCAACAGACAATTATCAACAGGTCGATTAAGTCTCTCTTGGTTGGTCCATTTTTGAAATTGGAAAATCTTTAAGCGAGAAAGTAAATGTGGCACCATGTCCATAAATGCTTTCCACCCATATATCACCACCTATCTTATTGACAAAATCCTTGCACAGGACTAATCCCAAACCGGTGCCTTTTTCGTTGGCAGTTCCCGGGGTAGAAAGTATGATACCTTGCTTAAATAACTTTTCAAGGTTTTTCTCGGTAATCCCTATTCCGCTATCCTGCACG
>JAVBMZ010000098.1:0-17369 GCA_031551935.1 Bacteroidales bacterium | reverse complement strand
GATAAATTTCTGATATTGTTTGATTGACATCATTATAATCCTTGTTAGGCAACATATCGTTGGTCGAATAATCGACATATTCAGCTTCCAAACTGATGAGCCCGACATAACCAAGCACAACCGCCGCACTAACATTGTATCTCCATGGAGTAGTTACCTTAAAATCTTCCTCTTGGATAGGGCTCTCAGCCCAATAATAATTGTCGGTAGTACCAGTGCCTGGAGGGGGTTCTGTGTATAAGGCATCCATGTCGGTAGCCAATTGGCCGGTTAGCCAATAAGCAGTGGGTGTATGCACAGCCACTCCCAAACGCAACATATTGAAGGGACGGACCAACAAACCAATTTTTGCATTCATCCCCCATCCATTGATGATATAGTCGCTATTAAAAATGTATGAATCCAGATATTGAGCAAAATGAGGCATTTCTTCATGTGTATAGAACTCCTCATAATACACATCATGTATTCCCCAGGTGAAACCCAAATATAACATATCACTGAAATTAGCGCCAAGCGATATGTCATATTCACCAATACCGCCCCTATAACCGATAGAACGCACTAACCTTTGACCGTACCTGCCATTCAACATGTAATCATTTATATAATTGCCATTACCGGTATCATCCCAAATGGTCAGCGTACTAATTGCCAAATCCTCATACATAGGGCTAATGTTGCCCGCGCTGGCATTGTCGGCAAATTCATCCAATTGGGAAGATTTCACCCGTGCATCAACATATGCATCAGCTGAAAAATCGCTTAACCGGTTGTATGCCAATCCAAAACTTAAACTTTGCAAGCCTTTTGGACGATAAAAATTCCAAGTATAAACATACCCTGCGTTGTTGATATTGAACCTAAAATTTTTTTCTTTAAAAGTAGTTTGTTCGAAAAGGGCATCGGTTTTGGAAAAATTGAAGGCTGGCGTAAACGCAAATTCTGAACCACGGTATAATCCTAATCCAGCAGGATTGGTACTCAAAACGGAAAGATCTCCGCCCAATGCGCCAAATGCCCCGCTCATACCTATGGAACGCGCTGTCCCAGTGGCATAATATTGCGATAAACGTAGAACATCCGTTTCATTCTGCGACATGGCAAATGGCATCCACATTGCACAACATATGATTGAGATAATTATTTTCTTCATATCAACAGGATTTTAATGATACATCCTCACAACCAACATCAATTACAACAAACGATGTGTTACGCCCATTTATTGTGTGGTATTTGAAATCAACAATACCGCTCGCTGTTCTTTATCGTCTTCTCGAAGTACCTGCTCCAGAAGATGATGATCCAGAAGATGATGATGACGAACTTCTCGACGGAGCGCTGTAGGTACTACCCCCGCTACTTGAACTCCTTGATGGAGTGGAATAAGAAGGCGTTGAGCTAGAGCGTGACGGAGCCGGAGTACTATAATTACTACTGTTCGAACTTCGTGATGGTGCGGAATAAGTATTCGATGAAGACCTCGAAGAACTACTAGGTTCCGAATAAGTGTTAGACGAACGACGTGCTCCCGATGAATTATCCGGAGTATAATAATTATCAGATGAACGTTGTGGAGTTGCCGATGAGCCACTATTGCTACTTCTATTATCTGTCCGTGGCGTAGTATATGACGATGACGCCGGCGTAGACGAAGAAGTCCTTGTCCGGGTGGCAGAAGTATTTTCACCACTCCGGGTAGCTGGAGCATTCACCGATGTACGACTGCTACCTTCCGATCCAGATCTGGTATAACTAGACCTGGTGGTGGTAGAAGAGCGGTATGCATCGCTCGTGGATGTCCTATAAGATCCTGACGAACCACTGCTGGAACTTCTCCGTACGGCATTGCTGGTTCTATTGGCAGAAGATGTGGCATACACAGAACTTCCACTACGACGATTGATGGGTCCGGAAATTCTCGCCCGGGATGAATAACGATCATATCCATAATAAGGGTAATAGCAATCCCAACATCCTCCTCCGTAATAAGGATACCGGTATGGATAATATCCCCCGTAATAAGGATAATAGTATGGGGAATAATAAGGCGAATAATACGGATATCCCCAGCCAAAACTGAAACTCATACCCCAGCCATAATATGAGTTGTACCATAAGCTGGTACCTGGTCCGTAATACCATGGGTCATAATAACTATAACCATAATATGGCCGATCGAAACGATTGATACGGGCTGCATACGTATCGTCATAGTAATTATTGGTAATATATGTGTTTCCTTTTGTATCTTTTCTTTGGGTTGATTCCACATAGGCATAATCCTCCTGCGATGGAGTGCTGTAATATTCTATAGGAGCACTATTAACCGTTGCAGTGGCTTGCTCAACTGTTTGCCCTGAATCCAAAGCCTGGCGATACCTTTCGTAATCACTCAAGCCTGAATCTTCTGACCTTACTGTCGCACTTGTTGCACTTGGCGGAGTGTAGCTGTCCGCAGCCACTGTTGACACCGCACCTGATGCTGATGTTGTAGTTTTAACAGCAACCCGATCTTTTTTCGGATTATAGTATATATCGTCATCATATGACGAATTCGATGCTACCTTACTCGACGAACAAGCGCTTGCCAGTATGGCAACTATACCGGGAATAATAAATTTCGCTTTCATGACTTGTCCTCCTAATTTTTGGGGTTAATGGAAAATATATATTTTTGCGCTATTATTCTTTTTATTATACGTAATACAAATTTTATACCAAAAGAAAGTTCAATGGCAAAAGATGTTACCAGCAGGCAAGAGAATTATTCGCAGTGGTACAATGATTTAGTTGTAAAAGCTGATTTGGCGGACAACTCAGCGGTCCGCGGATGTATGGTTATTAAACCATATGGTTATGCTATATGGGAAAAAATGCGTGACCAACTCGACCGCATGTTTAAAGAAACCGGCCATGTCAATGCGTATTTTCCGCTATTCATCCCAAAATCGTTCTTTAGCAAAGAAGCAAGCCATGTCGAAGGGTTTGCCAAAGAATGTGCTGTGGTAACCCATTATCGTCTTAAAAACTCGCCCGACGGAAAAGGAATTGTAGTGGATGATGATGCCAAACTCGAAGAAGAACTGATTGTTCGTCCCACCTCTGAAACCATCATTTGGAATACCTACAAAGGTTGGATACAGTCATATCGCGATCTACCTATTTTAGTGAATCAATGGGCCAATGTAGTACGCTGGGAGATGCGTACACGTCTGTTTTTGCGCACTGCCGAGTTTCTTTGGCAGGAAGGACATACTGCGCACGCTACTGAAAACGAAGCCATTGAAGAAACCGAACGAATGATCAATGTATATGCCGAGTTTGCTGAAAAATATATGGCTATGCCCGTTATCAAAGGGCGCAAGACGCCCAATGAACGTTTTGCAGGGGCACTGGACACGTATTCTATCGAGGCTATGATGCAGGATGGTAAGGCTTTGCAATCGGGAACATCTCATTTTCTGGGACAAAACTTTGCAAAAGCTTTTGATGTGAAATTTGCCACCAAAGAAGGTGGCCTGGATTATGTATGGGCAACCTCATGGGGTGTATCTACCAGGTTAATGGGCGCTTTAATCATGGCTCATTCGGACGATAATGGTTTGGTATTGCCTCCTAAATTGGCGCCAACACATGTGGTGATAGTACCCATTTACCAAAAACCAGAACAATTACCCTTATTAGCAGAAAAAATTATTCCGCTTAAAAAGGAACTGGAAGCACATGGGCTGACCGTCAAGTTTGACGACCGCGATACAGTAAAACCCGGATTCAAATTTGCTGAACACGAACTAAAAGGAATCCCTGTACGTATTGCCATGGGACCTCGTGATATGGAAAACGGAACAGTAGAAATTGCCCGTCGCGACACGCTTGAGAAAAAAATATATCCGATGAGCGAAGCTGTAGATGTTGTCACACATTTGATGGACGAAATCCAAGACAACATATATCATAAGGCGTTGGAATTCCGCAAAGCCAATACATATCAAACCGATTCGTACGAAGAATTTAAGGAAATATTGGATAAAGGTGGGTTTATCATGGCTCATTGGGATGGTACTTCAGAAACTGAGGAACAGATCAAAGAAGAAACCAAGGCAACAATTCGTTGTATTCCGTTTGATGCATCTGAAGAAGCTGGAAAATGTATCCTTACAGAGAAGCCATCACAACGTAGGGTGCTTTTCGCGCGAGCATATTAAGTAATTGATAATTGCTTATACTGTAGGAGCCATGAACAAACCATCATTCATTAACCGGCACGATTTAATACAACGCCGACCGGATATGCTTTTTAGCCATATTGATGACGAAGTAGTGATGATGAGTATGGAAACAGGCGAATATTACGGGTTGAATCCTATCGCAAGCAGAATATGGGAGCTACTGGAAACACCTCGTACGTTTGGGCAGTTAACCAACTTGTTGATGCAAGAATTTGATATTGACGAAGTAACGTGTCAACATGATGTCAGCACATTTTTAAAACAACTCATAGAAAAAAAATTGGTCGTGACGACCAACGATGATAAGTCATAAATGGTGAACCTTTTCAAAACTAAGTTTGATAACGAAGTTTGGTATATACTTTGTAGCATGTATCACTCTTATTTGCATTGTCCTTGATGCGAACAACATGGAAGAAAGTAGATTTTAATGGAGCAAAAAGAAAAGATTTTAATCCAGACATCCCTGGTAAGTGTGATTGGCAATGCCATTCTATCGGCAACGAAAATTGCCACCGGAATTTTTGCCGGGAGTTTGGCCGTACTCGGTGATGGAATTGATTCTGCAACAGACGTGGTTATTTCATTGGTCACGCTGTTCACTGCCCGAATCATCAGCCGGCCTCCCAATCCAAAATATGTATACGGATATGAAAAAGCAGATGACATAGCTACTAAAGTATTATCGTTTGTGATATTCTTTGCTGGGATACAAATGCTTATTTCCACAGGTAAAAATATCGTTTTTGCCGAACCGAGAGAAATGCCTTCTTTGATAGCTATTTATGTAACTATATTTTCAATGGTAGGTAAATTACTTCTATCATATTATCAATTCAAGCAAGGCAAAAAAGTGGAGAGTTCCATGCTGATAGCCAACGCTAAGAATATGCGCAACGATGTTATCATTTCAGGAGGGGTTCTGTTAGGGCTTCTATTTACTTTTGTTTTGAAGATGCCTATTCTTGACTCCATCACAGGATTACTTATCAGTATATACATCATCAAATCATCCATCAATATTTTCATTGATTCCAATGTCGGATTAATGGATGGAGTGAAAGACACTTCCATCTATTCAAAAATTATTACAGCTGTAGAACAAGTTCCGGGAGCGAGTCATCCGCACCGAATCAGATCCCGTCAACTTGGTAACATGTATATGATAGCACTCGATATTGAAACGGATGGCAACCTCACCTTGTACGAAGCACACGATATTGCACAAGCCGTGGAAGAAAGCATCAAACAATCGGTTAATAATGTGTACGATATTGTAGTGCACGTTGAACCGGCAGGAGCAAGTCATCAAGCAGAAAAATTCGGTATTGATAAAAGTAACATGACATATTCATGACATATGTCACCATTATTTATGTTTTTTACCATGTTCTTTTTCAGATTTTCTTGTACATTTGTCGCGACAATCGCTCAACAAAAATGTGGTTTGACTGGTATTGATTGTGAAAATCAAATATTTCAAACATTGTTATAAAAATAGATGATAGTTATTGATACAAAAAATGCGCTGGTTGAAGCGCTCAGCCCATATAAAAAGCGACATGCATCCGTAGGTTTTGTCCCGACAATGGGAGCTTTGCATCAAGGGCATATCTCTTTAGTAAAACAATGTTGCACTGAAAATGAACTGACAGTGGTAAGTATCTTTATAAATCCGACGCAATTCAATAATAAAAATGATCTGTCCAGTTATCCACGAACCATCCCTGAGGATCTATCTAAGCTGGAAGTCGTAGGTTGCGATATGGTATTTATACCTTCTGTTGTGGAAATGTATCCTGAAGAAGATACCCGGATTTTTGATTTCGGTGGGCTTGATAAAGTAATGGAGGGGGCATTCCGTCCAGGTCATTTTAACGGTGTAGCACAAATAGTCAGTAAATTGTTTGATATAGTTCAACCCAATAAAGCCTATTTCGGCGAAAAAGATTTTCAACAATTGGCTATTATCCGTTACATGGTACAAATCATGCATTATCCCATAGAAATTGTCGGTTGCCCGATTGTTCGTGAAACAGACGGATTAGCCATGAGTTCACGCAATGTTCGTCTCACACCCATACAACGCCAACATGCACCATTAATAGCCCAAACTTTATTTGAAAGTCGTAAAAAAATAAATTCAATGCCCATCGAAGACCTGAAACAATGGGTAACAAACCAAATTAATAGTGATCCAGAATTACGTACCGAATATTTCGACATTGTCGATCGAAACACACTGCAAACTGCTGTATCTTACCAAAAAGACGCCTTGCAAGGTTGCATCGCTGTGAATGTCGGTAAAGTCCGGCTAATAGATAATATTGCATATTAAAAAAGTATCCCATACGTTGTGAACGTTTAAACATGACACACGTTATAAGTATATAAGTATGAAAATAGAAATATTAAAATCAAAAATCCACAGAGTAACGGTTGTCGAAGCCAACCTGAACTACATAGGAAGTATCACCATTGATGAAAACTTGATGGATGCCGCTAATTTGATCGAATACGAAAAAGTATCAGTAGTAAATATCAATAATGGAGAACGGTTTGAAACTTATGTCATCAAAGGCGAACGCAATACCGGCATGATATGTCTCAACGGGCCTGCTGCCCGCAAGGCAACAGTGGGCGATATTGTCATTATCATGTCGTATGCTCAAATGGATTTTGATGACGCTAAGTCATTCAAACCATCTATTATTTTCCCCGACACAGTAACCAACAAGTTAGTGAAATAGTGAACCAAAAAATTGTCAAAACAGTTCAGTTTACCTTTTTCTTGTTGGTAGGACTGCTCCTGCTATATTTTGCATTTCGAGGCATCAATATAGAAGATTTATTGTTGCAGATTAAAAAAGCAGATTATCGTTGGGTTGCCACATCGGTTGTTTTTGCTGTCCTTGCCTTAGTATTGCGTTCATACCGATGGAGGTTATTGATTGAACCCTTAGGTGTACGTCCCAAAATAACACACATATTTCACGCCATTAATATTGGCTATTTAGCCAATTTTGCTTTTCCACGTATTGGCGAGATTACCCGTTGTGGCGCACTGAACCGTACCGATAAAATTCCTGTGGACAAATTATTCGGCACGGTCATTGTTGAAAGGATTTTCGACATGTTGATGGCTATAATCCTACTGTGTTTGTTATTGTTACTAAGATTCGACATTGTGGGCAATTTTATGGTACAAAATATATTCCGCCCAATAGCCAATAAAGTTCCGGAAGCCCTCAACATAAAATGGATTATATTTGTTTTAGTATTGCTTTTAGTGTCTTTCGTTGTATTTTATAAAATATTCAGGTCACAATTATCTAAGGTAAGCGCTTTACGAAAAATAAAAGATATTGTAAAAGGAATTTTTAACGGTGTTAAATCAGTATCTAAAATACGGAATTTCGGATTGTTTCTGTTATTGAATGTGCTTGTATTTGGTATGTATTTTATGCAAACCTATGTCATGTTTTTTGCATTGAACAGCACTTCGTCCCTGACACTTGTCGACGCTTTGTTTGTGCTGGTTCTTAGCTCGTTATCATTTGTTATACCAGTTCAAGGCGGCATAGGAGCATACCATTGGATTGTTTCCATGGGGTTAACTGTTTTCGGTCTGTCGCGTGAAGACGGAATGGTATATGCAACCATATCGCATTCTACCACATCCATATTATTAATCATACTGGGTATTATTTCATTGACAGTTGTTTTTGCAAAAACCAGCACCTTCAAGAAAAAATATCATCCTAACCATCATATAGAAGAGTTGAGCAGTGAAAACTGATTTTGCCCAATTTATCCATGCCAAGATAGAAACTAATGTTGTTGCCATGTCGCAACAAATTGTACGTTGGCGTCACCGCGAGTGGCCCATCGTATTCACATACGGATGTTTCGACGAAATCACAACAGCCCACGTCAATTATTTAGCTAAAGCAGCCAGTTTGGGAAGTCGTTTAGTGGTCGGGGTTTATTCCGATGAATCGATGGTTCGGTTACATGGTCACCGGCCGCAAACCGAACAATATGGAAGGGCATTATATCTTGCCTCCATGGTTTTTGTTTCCATGGTTGTTTTCATTGACGAAGAATATCCCTCAAGCCTGATCCAACAAATTCGTCCTGACGCATTGGTACATGATAATAAGAACATCCAAAATATATCAGATAACAAGTTTACCTTAGCACCTAAAGGCATTACAAAGTTTTTTGAATTTAACGGTGTCTTATAAACTACTAAAATAAGAATCAAGAATTAGTTTATAAAAACGACCATACGGTATGGTATGGTTATACAAGCCACTATACTTTAACAGACTGTTAACTTCGTCAAGTTGTTCTTTGTCAGAATATAATGCGTAGACTATATTCTGTGAATACATAACTACAGGGTATATAACTACAACGTATTTATATGTTTTTGTGATTGATAGCTACATTTATATCTTCTTTTTTGTTATAACGCATCCCCTTTTTTAGTAATTTTTTCCAAAAAATATCCCCGAAAATGGGGATTGCTGACTCCATCGTATGCCGATAACTTTGTAGCCTGAAAAACATCATAAAAACAGATGACCCAAAAAACACCATTCATTCAACGCATGAGAAAATATATTGTTTTTGCAGTGATTATTTTTTCAACTTATATCCTATCAGCACAAACTCCCGCCCAAGATACAACATTCAAGAAAATTCGTTTTGGCGGCTACGGCGAAATACTCTACCAACGGATGGATTATGGTCCTAACCGTTTTAGTAATCCTAAGGGTTCACCTTCCGACAGCCGGGCGTACATTTCGGTTCCCCGTGCCATTCTTGCTTTCGATTATAAGTTCCGTAACGATATTGTACTTGGAACGGAAATAGAATTTGAATATGGCGGAACGGGGTCGGCAATGGAACTGGAGTATACCGAAGGCGGAGAGTACGAGATGGAAGTGGAAAAAGGCGGCGAAGTTGTCCTGGAACAGTTTCACATCACCAAAAGTTTCGGAAGCGCCTTCAATATTCGTGTAGGCCATATGATTGTTCCGGTAGGATTAACCAATGCCCACCATGAACCAATATTTTACTTTGGAACCGTTCGCCCAGAAGGTGACATGACCATCCTTCCCTGTACCTGGCACGAAACAGGTATAGCCGTTTTGGGGTATTTCCCGGAAATAAAGCTCAATTATGAGGTAATGGTGGTAAACGGCCTCGATCCGAATGGCTTTTCACGCGCCAACTGGGTAGGTAGCGGTCGTCAGAAAATGTTTGAAAAGAGTATTATGACATCGCCTGCTTTTGCCGGGCGTTTGGAATATAGGCCCATACGAAATTTACGGATCGGTGCGTCCGGGTATTTCAACCGTTCTGCGAAAAACTCTACTAAACCGGAACACATGACAGGAATAGACGGTGATGTGTTCATTATTTCAGGGGATGCACAATATCGCGGAAACAACCTGGCCGCGCGTGTCAATGTTATTTATGGCACGCTTTCCGACTCCGAAGCCATCGGGAATGTAAACCGGAAGTCTTTCAAACGGACCGGTTACGCCTGTACGCCAGTCGGCTCTGCTGCACTGACCTACGGGGCGGAGGTAGGGTATAACGTTTTTTCATTTTTTAGTGACATCAAATCGAAGTTGTTTCCATTTGTAAGGTACGAATATTATAACCCCAACCAGAAAACGGAGGAGGCTGTAGTAGCCGATTTGCGTTACAAATGCGACCTGCTTACGGTTGGCCTTAATTATTATATCTTACCCAACCTGGTGGTGAAAGCCGATTATGCCATGCGCCGCATTGATGGAGGTAACTATAACTATGAAAATACATTTGGTATCAGCGTGGGTTATACCGGATGGTTCACCAAAAAGTAAACATCATTAATATTATCAATAATAAGTTAATCAATAAGTTAATCAATAAATTACCATCATATGAAAATCAAAAAAATAAGTATTTATTTGTTTACAGCCCTATTCTCAGTTGGGGTAATCACGAATAGTTGCAGCGACCCCGATGACGAAGGCGGTTTTTCCGAAGAAATTGAGGCAATGGCCTTATCGTCAGAATGGAATACCTACCTGGTGGCGGCTTCTTCCGAATTATTGGATGATTGCATTGCCTTGTGGGCGGCTTGGAACGGCCCTGATGGTTTAAGCGCTGACGAACAAGCACGGATCGGTTCAGATTTTTTCACCAAGCATGCAAGCCAGATCGGTTCGCAGGGATATGCTAAATTATTCAGTGCTGCCGGGCCGAACAATGCATTTGAAAGTCTGAAAAGTCAACAGGCAGCCATTGAAATGATTGTCAGTGACGGATGCATGGCTATTGCCAAGGAAGTGGGAGAAGCAAAAATAGGCGAACCCAATGCCAAAGCAAGAGCCGGCAAAAAGGATGAAGCTGTGTTGGAAGTTGAGTCGTGGTATAGTTGGAACTCCATTACAGATTTTGCCGACAACATTATCAGTATCAAAAACTCATATTGGGGTGGTTGCGGTTTAGAGACTCCCGCAGCAGGAAGTATATCGACCTTTGTAAAATCTCAAAATGCTGCTTTAGATGCAAAAGTTGCTGAGGCCATTGATGATACGTATTTAGCTATTAAACAGGGAATGACCACTCCTTTTCGTGAGCATATGATAGGTGATGATGTAGATGCTGCCATGGAAGCTTGTGCAAATCTGGAAGAAACGATGGCAAAGATACTTCCACTGCTGGATGGTACCAGTTACGATTTCACAGATGCCTTGAATGCGTACTCAAATCAGGTAGTTGTGCCTACCTATAAAGCTATGAAGGATGCTGCATGGGATATGTACAATAAAGCAAAGGCATACCAGGAAAGCCCTACGCAAGCCAACTTGGACAAGGTTTGCGAAGCATGGAAAGCTAACCGTATTCCCTGGGAGCAGAGCGAGGCTTTTCTTTTCGGTCCTGCCGAGGTATTAAGCTTAGATCCTTCGCTGGATAGCTGGCCATTGGATCAAACAGCCATCTGGAGCATTCTGAAAAGCATACAATCTGGCGCTTCTGTTACTCAAGTCATCAATATGATTCAAAGTGACCAAGTCCGCGGATTCCATACGATTGAATTGTTATTGTTCAAAGATGGAAATAACAGGGCCGTTAAGTAGTTCGAAAAAACTTAACCTGCCCGACTGCGTCATTCAGGCGGGTCTACCGGCAAAACCTTGGAGGTTTTTTTATTCATAGGTCTGATAATTTATGAACAAAATGTTTTTATGGAATGTCATGCTGCTGGTTTCTAGCATCATGGCATTTATAGCATGTGGTAAGGATCAGGAAATTATCCTGAATCAATACGGGCAGGTAGCCGATGATGCGGAATTATCGGCAGGAACGGCCACCATCTTTTCGGTGGGGAAAACGGCCTACGATTCACCCGCTTCGTGGGTTACAGGCGATCTGCTCACCCGTTTCTATGCCGGCGACCGCTTGTACGACAATCCCCGCACCAGTGATCCGTTTGATCCTAAACAGGGTGGCAAGGGTCCATTGTACGCCGGGGCATCATGCGGAAGTTGCCATCTCAATGCCGGGCGTACATATCCCACCTTGTTTTCGGAAGGGGGCTCCGGTAAAAGCGGCTTTACATCCATGCTGATATACATCACCCGTAAAAACGGTGCGTTTTTTCGCAACTATGGTCGTGTGCTGCACGATCAATCCATTTACGGCGTAGAAGCAGAAGGAAAACTGAAAGTAACGTATAGTTCCAAAAAGTTTACCTTGCCCGACGGCGAAGAATATGAATTAATGACGCCTCATTACGAAATCGTTGAATGGTATGCCGACCAAATCAAGCCTGAAGAATTGATTATCGATGTCCGCATCCCGTTACGTCATGTGGGGATGGGGCAGATCATGGCTTTAGATCCTACCGAACTGGAAGCTTTGGAAAGGCAGAGCAATTACCCGGAATACGGAATTTCAGGCAAACTGAACCGCATACAGGACCGCCATGTGGATATGATTGGTGTGGGCGGCAACAAGGCAAACCACTCTGACTTAACCGTTGAGTTGGGCTTTTCAAGCGACCTGGGTGTTACCAACGACCGTTACCCTCTCGAAGTGGCTGAAGGACAATCTCAAATGTTGGGTTACACACATTACGGGATACAGATTTCGACCCGCGATATGGAGGATGTCGACCTTTATCTGAGTACACTGGGTGTTCCCGCACGCCGGAATGTCAACGACCCGGTAGTGAAACGAGGCGAAGAAAACTTTTACCGTGCCAAATGCCATTTGTGCCATACTCCCACATTGCACACTCGTAACACTGCACCCGTGCTGATCAATGGAACACGGCTACCGTGGCTTTGCAAGCAAACGATACATCCGTACAGCGATTTTCTGCTGCATGACATGGGCCCCGGGCTTGACAGCGAGTACAAAGCCGGCCTTGCAATGGGTAACGAATGGCGCTCCACACCGCTTTGGGGTATTGGTCTGCAGCAAATCGTGAATGGCCATACGCACTTCCTGCACGACGGCCGTGCCCGCAACTTCCTCGAAGCCATCATGTGGCATGGAGGCGAAGGAGCGGTATCGCGTGCATTATTTTCCCGTATGAGCAAAGAAGACCGGGATGCCCTGATCACCTTTTTATGGTCGTTGTAAAGCATCTGACATAAAGCAATATACATTTTTAAATGAAAATCAAATATTTATTATTACTTTTCGTTCTTTTTCCCACAGCCCTTCTCGCACAGGAAGATGACGATAAATACATCGAAAGTGATGTAATCCCGATGGCAGGGAAGCAAGGAATCAGCGTACAAAGCCGTGCCGGAGATTTCTTGTTCAAACCTTACACATTGGTTCAAACCGCAGCCAAATTCAATTATTACGATGACGAAGGTATCGAACTTGCCGACCAAGACAAGATTTTTAACAGTGGGTTCGAGATTCCCTATGCCATACTTGGCGTATCGGGGAAAGCTTTCGATAAAATCACCTTCAATCTCACCATCAACGCCGCCAAATCGGGTGCTTCACTGCTACAACAAGCATGGTTCGATGTTAATCTGAAAGATCAGCTCCGGTTTCGTGTCGGTAAATTCAAAACACCATACAACCAAGCTTACTTAGTAACACTTGGCGAAACACTTTTTCCGGTGCTTCCCGTTTCATTAACCACGTCCGTGAACATCCCGCATTCGCTCAATGCTGTAAATCCAAGCTTTGCAACAGGTTTTGATCTTGGCGTGATGATGCACGGCTTACTGGGCAGTAAATGGGAATATAACCTCGGTGTTTTCAACGGAACCGGTATTAATGTCAATACCGCACAAAAAGGCATGAGCGATGACCTTGGGATTCCCTCGCTGTTGTATGTCGGTCGTGTGGCCTATATGCCCAATGGGCCCATGCCGTCGCACCAGGGACGTACCGACGATCTGCATAATAACAAACTTCTGTTTGCCCTATCAGCTTCCTACAATGTTGAAGCCGAATGGGAGAGTAGCGACGATTTCCGTGCCGGTTTCGAGTTTGCGTGGCTCATCAATCGCTGGTATTTTTCGGCCGAAGCCTATTATATGCACATGAAATTTACCAAGCTCCAGAAAAGTTCGGCGAAGTACGGCTTTATCGGCGGGTACGTACAAGGCGGTTATTTCCTTACGGAGAAGTTCCAGGCTGCTTTACGCTATGATTTCTTCGACCGTAACTCGCTTGATATCGACGGATCGCTGAACCTACCTGCCGTAGGTCTGAATTATTACCTGTTTGGCTACAACCTCAAGTTACAAGCTATGTACCAGTACTGTGGGCGCTGGGGGCATGCTACCCAATATGATCGCGACAATGACGACCTTGGTATGGCACAACATGCGGCTACCGTAATGCTTCAATTTTCTTTTTAAACTTGCATGATGGAAAAGTTCACATCTGCTTTATTCCGTTTTCCTCTGTGGTTCTCTGTGATTTCTTTGTGGTTCTCTGTATTTTTCATATCCTGTGACAGCGGCGATATTTATCCCGATGAATTCAAGTCTGAGAACGGTGTGGTGGTAAAAGCATCCTTTACCTTTGAGGAATTGGGAACCTTCCCATCGAGTTACCAGGTACTTTTCGGCGCCTTCAGCGATGGGAAAGTTGAACCCATTGTTTCCAAAACCATCGTCAAACCAAAGCAGGGGGAGGAAGTAACCATCACGTTGAGCAACCTACCTGACGATGCAACATCGCTGAAGTTGTGTTTGACTACGCTGGGAAAACAACCGGTATATACCTTTTACAAAATGGACATCCCGGAAGGTGCAGGCGACAGTGTTGTAATACCGACGCAGGAAATTCACCTGATGCAGTTCGACCGCATACAACAACAGGTATTTACACCCAGTTGCGTTGCTTGTCACGGTGGTTCCGGAGCAGCAGGCCTCAGTCTTAGCGAAGGCGTAAGTTATGCCAACCTGGTGAATAAGCTCGCAATCAGAAGCACTGAGTCGAAAAATAGGGTTACCCCTTCGGATGTTGACAACAGTTTTTTGATCAACATACTGGAACATGGTAATTTGCTGAAAACATACCATACGTCCATTCCGTCAAAATATAGTGACGACCTTACATTGTTGAAAGAATGGATACACAATGGCGCCAAGAAATAATTGAATAATTGAATAATTGAATCTTGAATTTTTGAATTTTTGAATATAGATGACATACACACAAATAGAATGGAATGATTTTCAGGTTACTGTTCGGTTGGGAAGTTTTGCTTCCGTTGAATCGTCAGAGTTTCATGCCATGATTGAAATGAATACCGCTTTCGCGAACGCGGAAAAACAATACCGCATGCTGGATGAAGCCGTAAAACGCTTGGCAGCGCTACCCGAACTGAAGGAAGCGACATTAATTTGGAAACGTTTCTTTGTAAGTGATGCTGTTAACCAGGCTTCTTATTTGACGGCGAGTGCAAACGAGGCCGTATCTGTGGTGCAACAATCTCCGCTGAACGGCTCAAAAGCATCTGTATGGCTCTATTTCGTAGAGAATACCCAATTGTCTGATGATCTGGACGGTACATTCATCATGAAACGTCCACAATACAAGCATCTTTTCCATACCCGGCTCCACGAACGCAGCAACGGCAAAGAAAACCGGTCGCCATTGATGCCGCTCCCTTCACCGGTTGGGCATCAAACCAGTGAGATATTCAATCATTACATCCAAAGCCTTTCCCATCACGGTTGTACGCTCGAACGTAACTGTATCCGCACCTGGATTTTTGTACAGGACGTTGACGTACAGTATGGCGGCATGGTGACGGCCCGCCGTGAGTATTTCGAACGCGAAGGACTGACCTCCCAAACGCATTACATCGCCAGTACCGGTATCGAAGGGCGTTACATTTACCCCGATGTGTTGGTGCTGATGGATGCCTATTCCGTTGCTGGTATCGATCCCGCACAAGTCAAGTATCTGCAAGCGCTCACACATCTGAACCCCACTTACGAATACGGTGTTACCTTTGAGCGTGGTACGGCCGTGGATTATGGCGACCGCCGCCATATATTCATATCGGGCACGGCCAGCATCGACAATCGTGGCGAGATCGTTCACCCGTTGGATATCGAAAAACAAACCGCCCGTACTTTCGAGAATGTGCAGGCTTTATTGGCCGATACCGATGCCAACATGAATGATGTAGCCCACATGATTGTTTATCTGCGCGATACAGCCGACTTTGCCGTAGTTGACCGTTATGTAGAACAAAATTATCCCGGCATTCCCAGGGTGATGGTGTTGGCACCAGTATGTCGTCCTGGCTGGCTGGTTGAAGTGGAATGTATGGCGATTAAGGCGATAGAGAACAAACATTTTTCAGCATTTTGACAGGATGAATAGCACGTGCTCAAAAAAATCACGTATTCAGATGTTTACACACCGGCAAATTGATTCCCCATCATTGAAACATGAAATCAGTAGCCAAAGTTTTTTTACTTTTGACAAAGTTTTAAGACCATACGTCATGTATAAAATAGAATTAATCATTACTCCCGATACCAAGCTGGCAGAATTGATTCTCCACTACCCCGATATTCTCGGTGCATTGACCCATCTGGAAATCAAACTGGGATTCGGCGAACAGACCGTCCGGGAAGTTGCCGAGTGTTATCAAATTAACCCCGAAGCCTTGCTGGTGATTGTCCATACCTATTGCGACAGCCTGTCGCCCGGAAAAACAATCAAAAAAGAAGCGCTGGGCGATTTGCTTGTCTTCCTGAAAAATTCCCATCATAGTTTCAAACAGGAACAAATTCCCGAATTGAAAGATTTGATTGCTGCTTTTGCTGCCGAAATTCCCGACGAATACGGCAAGATGCTGGTTTCTTTTTTCGACGGATACATCAAAGAAGTGTACGAACATTTCGAGTACGAGGACGCTACCGTATTCCCATACATCAAGGCGATTCTCGAAAATCGTCCCGTAAGTGGGTTTGCTATTCACGAATTCGAGAAGAACCATACGGACATTGAACAGAAGTTACTGGATTTGAAAAATATACTGATCAAGTATATTCCCGAAGAAGTGAAATCGGCATACCGGAAGCAAATTCTCCATTCGTTGTTCGAATTCGAGCGGCAACTTTTTTATCATACCGAACTTGAAGACTTGGTATTGGCGCCGTCCGTGAAGAAAATGGAAAAAAAGATACGAAGCGCAAAAAGCCTCCAATAACCCGCAACCATCACACACACATGTTCAAACTTATAGCAGTTATTGACAAGTCGCTCATCATCCGCGAAGGCATTGCGGCCATACTACGCAAAAGCAACATCTGCCAGAGAATAGGAACGTTGGAAAGCCTCGATGAATGGAAGTTTGCGTTCAAAGATACGGAACCCGACTTAGTGATTGTCGGTCCTGAATTCTGGCAGAAAAGCAGCATCAAGAAGTTGAAGGGAAAAGATACGGAAGGAACTTCCATTGTTGTGGGCATCATTTACCAATACTGCGACCGCGAAATACTCGGTTTGTTTGACGAAACCATTTATATCACCGATCCGGACGAAACCATCATTAATAAATTACGGCTCCTGCAAAAGCATCATCATGATTCCAGCACGGTATTAAGCCTGACAGCCCGGGAA
>JAVBMZ010000138.1:0-10381 GCA_031551935.1 Bacteroidales bacterium | reverse complement strand
TATCATAGCCGCCAAATTAAAAGGTGACACAGAGGCTAAGATATCTGTTGACAAATCTGTCCATACAAGTACGATCACCAAGTTGTGGGCTCTTTACCGAGCCACCGGGAGTTACTCTTCCCGTCCGAATCCCAGTGGCCGGAAATCGGCCTTGTCATCCGAACAGCTTGAACAGGTACGTGCCGCTATTGGTGAACAGCCCGACATCACACTGCAGGAATTGAAAGATAAATTCCGTCTTCCGGTTAGTCTTTCCGCATTGAGTAAAACCATAAGAAACAAGCTTGAACTGTGCTATAAAAAAAACACTATACCCCGTGGAACAACATCGAGAGGACGTTAAAATAAAACGCGAGGTATGGAAATCCGAACAACCCGGCATCGATATTGACAACCTTGTATTCATTGACGAAAGCAGTATCAATACGGGTATGACCAGGCTATACGGACGTAGAGCGAGTAATGAGCGTGTGGTAGAACACGCTCCCGATATTCGGTTTGAGCGTACCACTATTCTATCGTCCATACGCACAAACGGAGATATGGTTCCACTGGTATTTGAGGGTTCACTTAACGGGGAACTTTTTAAGGAATATATCATCCAATGTCTTGCGCCAACTCTTAAATCAGGCGATATTGTTGTGATGGACAATTTGAGTTCACACAAGGTGGAGGGTGTTATGGAGCCGATCATTGCTGCCGGAGCAACTGTTCGATATTTACCCCCGTACAGTCCCGATCTTAATCCTATTGAGATGATGTGGTCCAAAATGAAGGCTTATCTGAGAAAGGTGAAAGCTAGAACCAAAGAATTGCTGGAGGCTGCCATTGCTGATGCTTTAAACCTAATTTCCATTTCTGACATTTTAGGATGGTTTGCCGAAGATGAATATAGTACATAATAAGTTTAATCGCTATAAGTAATTTTTACACCTTTTTTACGCTCTACAAAAACAAAACAAAAAAAATCCTGACAATCAAACGATTATCAGGATTAAATTGTACCCAGGGCCGGGATCGAACCGGCACGAGTGTTACCCCACTGGTGTTTGAGACCAGCGCGTCTACCAATTCCGCCACCTGGGCGTGGTGTCTATTTGCGGATGCAAAGATACAGGTTTCTTTATTCCGTCCAAATTTTTTTTGGATTTTTGCAGAAGGAATATAACTTATTCAATACTTGTGAATTCAAAAATCTGGTGCCGATCGAATACCTGCCAGTATTTGATGGCCAACTCCCGTATATGCAGCCAATATGCTTCGGTGAGATCTCCGTATAAGCGTATCCCCTCGTTTACATCATCACGTATTTGCGTAGCATATTGTTGCTTTAGTTTTAAACGGATGGTTTTGTTTTTGAATGTAAAAGACGCTTCGGGACGGATGGGTCCTCCTGTTGCCACGGATATAAGCCCATGGCCAATGGTGCCGCCTGTACTTACCTGTAATCCATCATTCATGCAGCTGATAGGAGGCTTTGATCCTGCGTAACTGGCGATGACAATGTCGTCTACACCAATATTAAAATATTCGCGGGCACGTAAGCCCATTTTTACGCCAATAATAGCATAAATTCCAAGATGTCCGTGCAGTTCATTGGTCAGCACCCCTGCACGCCATTCGCTATGTCCATGGTGTGCAATAACATCTTTAACTACCTGGGCAACATCTGCTGCATATAAAGTGGGATCTTCCGGAAAACCATAAAATACACGACTTTCACTATCCGGTTTACCAACCAGAATATTGGTGATCGATTGCATGGCTTGTGGTACCGCATGAGCATCCGTCAAGGAACAAGAAACAACGTGTTTAGCTATTTTTGTCATCGCGAATAATTCGGGTGAAAATAAATAAACCACAGTCAGTTCATCCCACGCTTTCATGTGTTTGGAAGCTACTACAGGAGCAAGTATCCCTCTATGGTGGGTTTCAACGATTTTTTTTGCATATACATTGTTCACCTTTGCCACTTGGCTGATGTAAGCGTCATCGATAGGAATGGCATTTTTTTCACCGGCAGATACTATCTCCACATTGATGTCGCTGGCTAAAATTTGGTCAGCTGATGCTCGGTCATTGTCGTAATTGGAGCCTGACAAAGGTTGTGCCGAGCTATTGTACCACACAACCCTGTCGATATGTTCTTTTAACCGCGGATGAGCAGTTAAGGCATCGTTAAGGTTGGTAAGCGTTCCCAAACAAATGAAAATGATCTTTTCATCTTCGTTCTCCACAGTTTGTATGATCAGATCTTTGCCAGACTGTTTAGGTAAGGTGATTCCGGACTGATTGCCCCAATCGATTTGTTCAGATTGTTTCCGCCATTGTGGAGGAGCAATGTTCAAGCTTCTTCCCGCTGCTACGGGTATTCCTTCATGATAAAAATGGTGCAACAAAGATGTTACTTTTACCGCGGCGCTATCGGGTGTCAAAGCTCCTTCGGAAGTGGTGATGGCCAATACTTCTATTTCGCGATTTCCCAACAGCATACAGATAGCACGCAGGTCGTCAGCAGCGCCGTCGGTATCGATGATGACATGAAAACGCGCTTTTCCGGAATGTGCTTCTGCCAAAAGAAAAAGCGGTATAAAACATAAAACGATCAGTAATTTACGCATAGTACAACAATATGATGATACAAATTTGCATGAATCACATGCAATACGCAAAAGTAACACGATTTTCTATTTTTGTGTTACTGAAAATAAAAATATCAGAAAGAAAAGTTCCACGTGATAGACGGAACGAACGAAAACAGGTATACCATCTCGGCGTACGTCTGGTTCGGATTGTCTTTTTCCTGCCGGAAAGTAATGGTCCACGGATTGTGACGACCATAGGCATTGTATAACGAAAAATTCAGCTCGCTTTTGAAGCGTCGATTGGGTTTACCTTTGAACATCCATGTGGCTGACAGGTCAAGCCGGTGATAATCGGGATAACGGTATTCGTTGCGACCGGAATATATAGGTACATAACGACCTTCTATTTCGTAACGACCGGTAGGGTATGTAACAGGTGTTCCACTGGCATATACCCAATTGGCTGATATTATACACCGTTGGGAAATTTCGTAGTTGAGTACAATGGAAATATTGTTGGGTTTATCGTAAGGTGATCGGTACCATTTTCCATCGTTGATGTCATCAATTTGGCGATGGGCTGAAGCATATGTGTAACTTACCCATCCGTTGAGTTTTCCGTCGTTCTTACGCAACATGACTTCTACACCATAAGCTTCTCCTTTACCAAAGCGGAGTTCCTGTTCGAGCTCAGCGTTCCCCATGAGATCTGCGTGATCTTTGAAATCAATTACATGTTGCATGTCTTTATAGTACAACTCAATAGATGTTTCCAACAGGTTGTCGAAAAAATTTCTGAAATATCCTATACCATATTGATTACAGGTTTGCGGTTTAACATTGGGCGTTGATGGAAACCATACGTCTAAAGGAGATCCGGCAGCCGAATTGGAAGCCAATTGGATGAATTGCACTGTGCGTGAATAGCTTCCTTTGATAGAGTTGGCTTGATTGATTTCATACACAAAGCCCAACCGGGGTTCCCACCGGCCATAGTGATGATAGATTTTCCCTTTAGTATAGGTTGCCGAATCTTTTACTGCATAATCTTGCAATATATATGTTTGTTCCCCATTACCAATATTTTGAAACAAATCGTAACGTAATCCATATTTTACCACAAATTTGTTACCTATCTTATTTTCATTGGTGATATACCATGCATGTTCCAAGGCATATTCCATGGGTTCGTCTACCCGTGAGACAATAGATTGGCTGCCGATACCACCGCCTTCTCCTGGTGTAAAAGTATGGTAAGTCAGATGGTATCCAAACTTCAGATTATTGTTGGGATTCAGATGATAAGAAAAATCTGCTTTAAAGCCGAAATCTTGCATTTTGGATTTCCAGTCCATAGCGACTTGTTCGCTAAGTTCCGTCATCAGGTAATAGTCGTAAAAACTGCCGATAAACGTAAAATTGGAGAACAACCGTGGAGAAAACACGTGATTCCATCTTAAACTAAGGGTTTGGTTACCAAAATCCATACCGGCAAACTTGTTGCCGAATTTATCGCGGCCCAAGTATGCTGCCAGGAAAAGACGGTTGTTATCATTGATACGGTAATTCAATTTACCATTCATGTCGTAGAAATACAGTGTTGACTGGCGAAGGTCAGCATCGTTGGCTAATATCAAAAAAACATCGGCATAAGTACGTCTACCCGATATTAAATAACTCAGTTTGTTGGTAAATAATGGACCCTCGAGCGTGATGCGGCTCGAAATAGTCCCGATGCCACCTGCTCCTGAAAAGCGCTGATTATTACCGTCCTTGGTGCGGACATCAAGCAGAGAAGACAAACGTCCGCCAAAACTGGCGGGTATATCGCCTTTATACAATTTTACGTCTTTAATCGCATCATTATTAAATACTGAGAAAAAACCCATCAAGTGTGATGCATTATATACCGTCGATTCATCGAGTAAAATCAGGTTTTGATCGTAACTTCCCCCGCGTACGCTGAACCCTGAGGTGCCTTCGGAAGTGGCTTGTACACCAGGCAACATCTGAATAGCCTTAATCACATCTACTTCGCCCATCAGTGCAGGAATTCGTCTTAGTGTTTTCACCGAAATACGTTCAACGCTCATTTCGGTGCGCGATACGTTAGCATTCTTGCGTTCTGCAGACACCACCACTTCTTCTAATTCATTAGCAGTTGGTTCCAGGCGGATATTGTGTTTTTCGTCTTTCTCCACATTCACTTCTATCTTAGCTGATTGATACCCTACAAAAGAATACACCAGACGGTATTTTCCTGCAGGCAGACTAATCGAATAAAAGCCATATGCATTAGCAGATGTACCGATTTTTAGCTCTTCGACGTATACTGTTGCGCCTATCAAATCTTCTCCGGTAGCGCTGTCTGTAATATTCCCGCTGATGGTAGCGCGTTTGCTCTGAGCAGCTATGTTCAGGCAAAACAATATGAAGAAAATCGGATATAACAAATAATATCGGTACATCAACGGTGTTATGTTTATAAAATGTATAGTTTCCGCAATAAATATGCCGAAGCAAGAATCCGGTCACCTCCATCTTCATGTATCAGAATAATTATCTTCTGATATCAAACAAAAATTTGACGCAAAAATAGAATGTTATATCATTTTCAACAAATATGGGTACAAAAATACCCGTTATATTATGCTATGAGTGAGATTAACTGGAAATTATATAACTTATAACTATTGGATATCATGCCAAAAACAGATCTTAGTTTAAGAGATACTATCACAATTCAGAGCGGAATCAACGAGAAAGTCAAGATATCTTTAGGCAACATATCTAACAAATATTTTAATGTACACATTAAGTATTTTAATCTTTACATTACAATTTTTAATATAAACATTAAATGATTTAATATTTACAGCATATTTTTTAATGTATAGATTACATTATTTAATGTAAACATTAAAGTCACAAAAATATTTTGTAGCCTTCAAAGAGAAATAGAAAAGATAGTTACAATAAAGGGCTGAATAAACGGGCTATCGACTCGCGAAAAACTATCCACCGGGGACGCTGGTTCCATTGCGTGGCATCAATACATGCTAAATCCTTGATATCATTCATGAAAATATTTCTCATGGCCGCGGTCAAACGTTGGTCATACATCAATGCATTGACTTCAAAATTTTGGTCGAAACTACGGATATCCATATTGGCGGTACCTATTGAACAGAATACATCGTCTACCATGATTAATTTAGAATGGGGAAAACCTTTTTGGTATAAGTACACCTTAATGCCTGCATCTAATAACTGTCCGACATAGGACAATGAGCTCCACATGACTAACTTGGAATCGGACTTTGTTGGCAAAAGCAGACGTACATCCACACCGCTTAAGGCGGCGGTACGTAATGCAGTAAGAATACTCTCGTTCGGTAGAAAATAAGGTGTGGAAATATAAATATAAGATTTTGCAGTGGCTATAGCCGAAAAAAATGTCTGCATGATACTTGCCCAATCGGAGTCGGGACCGCTGGCCACAATTTGCATCAAATGGCGGTCGGTAATATCAATCGGTGGGAAATATTTGTCTTGATCGTGGATGTTGCGCTTACTGACAAAATACCAATCAAGCAGGAATACAGATTGCAGGGAATATACCGCTTCGCCTTCGATTTTTAAATGCGTGTCGCGCCATGGTCCCAGCGTTTCGTCGCCTGATATGTAACGATCAGCAATATTGATTCCGCCGACAAAACCGACTTTCCCGTCTATTACAACAATTTTTCGGTGGTTTCGGTAATTAATTTTGTTGGTGAAATAAGGAAAACGCACTGGCATAAACGGAAATACCTTGATGCCCGCACAACGCATCGACAGGATATATTCGTCACTGAGCGACCAACAGCCAATGTCGTCGTATATAACACGTACTTCCACGCCTTCCACAGCTTTCCGTATCAGTATGCGACGTATTTCGTTTCCGATATTGTCGCCTTCAATAATGTAATACTCCAAATGAATATGGTCTTGAGCCTTTTCGAGTTCAGCAATGATGTTTTCGAAAGTTGCTTTTCCGTTGACCAGAATTTTTACCCTATTACGTTCGGTGAGCAGTACCCTGTCTGAGTTATACAACATTTTCATGATGTGAACTTTGCTGGCAACGGCCTCATCCGGCCAGTAATCTTCGTTCGCCTTATCAGAAGGTTGATATTGGGCCAACAATTTCAATTGCTCGCTATCAGTCAACCCTTTACGGGAAAATATCTTTTCCTTACGGTAATTTTTGCCAAAAAAAAAGTATAAAATGATGCCCAATAACGGCACAAAAGTAACCACCATCAACCATGCAATAGTTTTCATTGGGTCGCCTCGTTGCTGAATCACCAATATCACCATAAAGATAATAGTGAGGATGTACAGCACTTTCAACAAGTCATTTTGTATAAGATAGTACATGGAATGTGCTCTTTTAAACAGTGCAAGTTAATAAAATTTGTGTGTCAAATAATCATGCATGAGATTTTAGTGATATATTGCGCATCACACAGAAGATATTATGCATTAGAGAGCTGTTGCGGTGTAATCTTTATGGATGATTAGGATCCTTTGACTGATGACTTATCGCATCGTTTTTGATAAGATTTTCTTTATGTGGAAGATAGTTCTCATAAATTCTTTGGAAAAACATAAAAATGTAGATTTTGAAAAAATATCGTTTCATGTAGTGATGTCACTAAATCTTTTCAAAAAAACAACTACTTTTGTGTCGAAAATTGCCCTGTTGTGTAATGGTAGCACCACAGATTCTGGTTCTGTTTGTCTGGGTTCGAATCCTAGCGGGGCAACGAGATAAATCCACTCCCTGTTGTTGTAAAATAACAGGGAGTTTTTGATGAATAAAACTATCCTTCCGTACAATTTTGACAGATAGCGCATCTTTTTCTGTTTATGAGTATCTGTTGCCTGAAAGATGTATAACGATTATTTTTCCAAATGTTGCGAAATGTTTGTGTATTAATATTTCCCATAGACATGGTCGCATCTTTATCAAAACAGCAGGGAATTACATCTCCGGATGCTGTGATTACCGTGCCACTCCATAACCGGAAACATCGATTGGGTAATTTATTTTTAATCACAAAATGGCCATCTTCAGTTTGCTTGTAACGCGAGTAACGTTCTATATCGGTCATCAATGGATTTCCATGTTCAAAATCATATAATTGTGCGGTTTTGATTTCTACTTTGTCTGCACCTGCTTTGAGTGCAAATGAACGAACTGCAGTCAGTTGGTGTTGATTGGTTCGGAATACGATGAACTGAACGATGATATAGGGTGTGGTGCTTTTTAGTTGGTCGCGCCAACGGCGTAAGTTAGCAATGCCTTCAAGTACTTTATCTAATTGTCCTTTATGACGGTATGCCTCGTATGTATCTTGTGTGAGGCCATCCATCGAAATAATCATGCGGTGCAAGCCCGACCGGACAGTCTGTTCTGCGTAATGATCGTTGATTAATTGTGCGTTGGTGGAAATCGCCGTGTATATTTTCCGTCGATAAGCTATGTGTATTAATTCAAAAATATTACGATGTAAGTACGGTTCCCCCTGAAAATACAACATCATATATGTTAATTTGGAAGCTGTTTCACGGAGGTTTTTTTCAAATAATGGAATGTCAATGCTGCATTTAGATCGGGTAAGTTGCCCCATACCGGCGGGACACTCTGGACATGCCAGGTTGCAGAAATTGACCGGTTCTACGGACATACTATAAGGACTGCCCCATACTATTACCTTGCGAGTCAGTAAAGACCAAGCATAGGACATGCAAATTTGTGTCACATTGATCACTTTTCTGACGCTTAACGTGCTGAAAAATTGACACATATCCAATAGGCGACTTTTGAGAGACATCATGGTAATATATCAATGATATGAAAAGTTTTCTATTTAGTATGGAGGATAGCGTCTATTCGTTGCAATTTTTCGTCCATAGGCGCATATCCATCCAACCACCAGATTTTAGAACCGTTACGTTCCATTCGCCTGAACCAGGTCATTTGTCGTTTTGCAAACTGATGAATAGCTGTATTGAGTTGTGCAAACATCTGATCATAATTCAGCTCTCCTGTGATATATTTTGACAAATATTTGTATTCCAATCCATAATATTCGAGTTGCTCTGGTGTCAGACCATTGTCCATTAAGCGTTGTACTTCGCCTATCATTCCACCTGCCAAACGTTGTTTTAAACGCTCGGTAATACGCCGGCGCCGAGAATCACGGTCATACTTAACTCCGATCAATAATGGTTGTATTTCGGGGTAATATCTTGTTTCTTTCGGATGTTCCGATCGATATTTTGCGATTTCTATGGCTCGTATCATTCGTTTGCGGGTGTCGGTATCCGACTGGTTATGCAAACTTTTCAATGTGGTTAATATATCCATCAATTCCTTATCAGATTTGACTTCTAATTCTTTTCGTAATACTTCGTCAACAGGGACTTGTATTAATTGGTAACCTTTGATAGCAGCTTCGATATACATCCCCGATCCACCGCATAGCACAGGCATTTTTTTCCGCTCGCAAATATCTGCGAATGCTGTCAAAAAATCTTTTTGGTATTCAAAAACATTATACTGGTAACCGGGTTCGGCAATATCAATGCAATGATATGGTACCTGTTGGCCCTCGATGATATAATCAGCATAATCTTTGCCTGTCCCGATAGTCATTTCTCGGTATACTTGCCGAGAATCG
This sequence comes from Bacteroidales bacterium, assembly GCA_031551935.1. Taxonomy (GTDB): domain Bacteria; phylum Bacteroidota; class Bacteroidia; order Bacteroidales; family UBA4181; genus JAIRLS01. The sequence goes on along the minus strand of JAVBMZ010000138.1, from coordinate 1,065 downwards.
GCACTGATAATTTCTCCATTGTTACGATATGCCCAATTTGCAGCAACTGCAGTCTTTCCTCCTGCGGTCGGTCCCAATATTACGAGAAGATTATATGGATGAATATTCATTTTTCCGAAACAATACTATTTGAGATAGTATGCAAACCTACGAGATTTTTTGGTAAATTAATTATGTTAGGGAACAAGAGATCTGATTTTGATTTCCAACATAGTTTATGTGCTAAATTTTTCAAACGACGTTGATGTTGTTAGATAAACCTGTATTTATCGTGAAAAATAAGATAATAAAAGACCAAGTGAGTCACTCGGATACCTGTTGACATATATTTGATAAACAAGAAAATTACAATTCCGAAATAATATCCCGTTGGTTTTTAAAAAATTGTGCCCGGTACATGGCTCCGCTCTGTGTAATCAATGTAGATGATCTTTTTAATGATTGAATCCACGCTTTCGTTTTTTCAAAAGACCCTCTGTCTGAAGATGTTGCAGAATAAAGAATAAAACTCCTAACAAGACTTATGTAAGTATCGTTGAACCTTGCATAACTGTAATCCGATTCAAGATTAATTTCGGATATGTAAAAATATACCGGATTTCCTGTTTCCTCAAAGCAGCCATTGATAGCGATTTTCTCAATATAGTCTAAAAATTCCAACAAATCACTTTTGATTTGCCGGATATCGTCTATGGTTATCAAATTAATACCGGAAAAATATTTGATGTCGTTCACTAAATACTGGAATATCATATAATCCCATATATATAATGTGCTTGCAAAATTTCTCGCTATTTCGAAATATGTTTGATGTATCTGGTATAATCTTTCCGGAATCTTTATTTCACGGAAAGGTATCCGGCTCGTGGTTACGTTGAATAAATAATGCCATTTGAATAAATAGTATCTGTTTAATGCGTCAAATTTTGCATAAATAGATATCGGCAGGAGGTTTAACGATTCGGCTATTTCGGAATTTTGGTCATCTTTTGCGGTGTTTATCAAAGAGATGTAATTTTCCCAATGCCAGTAATCGATTTCTCCAAGATCGGTAAATTCTATTAA
>JAVBMZ010000064.1:0-19236 GCA_031551935.1 Bacteroidales bacterium | reverse complement strand
TTGGTCAACACATTGTATACATCGCCCGGGGTGAGCGATGATTTTTCAGCAATATCGCGGCTGATGCGTTTCAGATCTAATACGCCCGAATATACAGGCGTTGCATAATATTTAGGAGCCGCTGTGCGGTCCTGGGGATTTCCTTTAGCTACTAATTTGTACTTCATGTGTGTAATATTTAATGGATGTAAGCGATAAGAACTTTTACTGGGCAAAACATATCAAAAGGGACATATATATTGAAAAAAACATCGTGTCTTTTTGAAAAAACAAACAGCGTTTTTGGAAAAACGTACGGTGTTTTCATCTAAAACGTAGGGCATTTCACCGGGCATCAATAGATACCTTAACATATGCTCCATGGCATACAATATTGCCACCTCCGTAACAGAAACTGTACGAACCTTCTCCATTAGCTAAAGCTTCTGTATTTTTTAGCGTCACATCTCCTTTGTCTGTGATGGTAATACGAAAAAAGGATCCTGCAATCAACATCCCTACCATCAAGCTGGCTACCAATAATTTAATAACATGCTGTTTCATACCTATTTCATAATCTTAATATAAATTATTCGAAACTAAAGATCTTACCGTGTTCGTCCAAATAAAAGTGATGAAAAATTTATGAAATTTTCTACTTGAAAGAAAATGAGTAGATTTAAGTTTGTTATTAATGAAAAAGATACCAAGATAAAACATATTTATGATACTTCTTTTGTGGTATTTTTATCCTGTTTTTGAATATATATCCGTATTTTTGTTTCAAATTTGATCATTATCATGATAATTTTTTACTTCGTGATGGTGATCTTAAAAGCAAAATCGGTTTGATAAAAGTGACACACCACTCGACTTTATGGGTTATGATGATGCTGGCCATTACAGTGGCTACGTGTTTTATTTTTTATGTATTATACAATGAAGCTAAAAAAACCTGCTCGGACGAATTATATGATTCATTTATGGAGACTATTCTCCAGGAGAAAGAAAAACGTATGGATAGGGAACATTTATTTTTTTCATACAGGAGATCATATATACCTTCCCGTCATATCCTTATACAACGGGAGAATGAAACCATCCTGTTGAATAAATCAGATTCTATAAAAAATATGATCTTTCATGAAAAGCAGCATCATGCGGATCAGAGTTTTCTTTTTTTAGATGATAAAGAGGTAAACATATATGACTTGGATAGTATATGGCACGCGGATTTACTAGCTCGGCAGTTACCCCTCCAAACGGCTGTCACATATCAAAATAATATGAATCATGCAATCTATCATAGCAGGAATGATTCCTTGATTGATATACCGACATGGCATACGGAGCCCATTACATTGGGATTACGAGGGGAGATCACACTTCAGGGATTTGCTTGGTTAATGCCTGCACATGTGATTCGTAAAGATGTAAAAAGATTTGCTATGGCGTTTGTGGCTTGGATATTGATTACAGGGATGTTGCTTATTTTCATATTTTATCAAAAAAATAAAATACATGCTTTGGTCCCGAACAGCGGAGCTATTGATATAGCTACCAGACACCCTGATCAGATCGTGGAACATATTTTATTGAATGCAAGCAAATATTTGATTATATACCGGAATGCAGAGTTTCAGTTAACCCAACAGTTGTTTCAACTATTTCAGCTATTATGGAATAAACCAGACCACTATGCCAGTTATCAGGAATTAGCCCTGTTGCTTTTTGGAAGTGGCGAAATGGAAAAGACAGAAAATCGTCTTGCCAAAGCAGTCAATCGCCTTCGAAAAAGTCTTCAAGGTATTCCTGAATTAACCATTGAAAATATTCCACATCAAGGATATCATCTCCAATGGAAAGAGGAGGATCTATAAATGCCTGTTTTTCCCGTTTGTCATTCTTTAGACTAGTCCTCTCAAAAATTAAACGGTAACCAGTCGTCGAAACGCCTCATGGCACGGTAAAAGTTATCGCCAAGAATGCGGCGTTGTTCCGCCATCGATTTTTCTTCCAGTTCATTGTAGTGTGGCGTATGTCCTTTATAAGCGTAGTCGGTTTTTCGGTTGTCCGTTTGCCACCATACTCCGGCTAAAGCCAATAAGGCTATAACGAACACGATAATATGAACGCGGAAACGAATCACATAGGCAGACAGGATGAGGAGGATGTTCAACAGAGCGCATACGCTGATGATGAGAAAAATATCGTAATTGTTCCACCACCAGATGTCTCCCCAACCGCCCACATAAACGGGCAATGGCCAAAACAACCGCATGCCGTCCCATACGGAAGCGGGCGTGGACAAATCGCCTACAGCGTGAGCGAGGCAACCCAATACAAAAGCAAGATATACAGGAAGGTTATCTTTGAAAAAGTAGACAAAGTTTTTTTCCTTTTTCCGTCTCATCCAACGGTAGAAAAAGACCCAACAACCGATTAAAAACCCTACGATGATGGCAGCCGCTATGGAGTGACAAAACCCGTGGTGCGAGTACCAAAATTTTCCGAAGTAGATATCTTTACCGCTATGTGCTAACCCCAACCATTTCCCGATGGTAGTGTCAAACTTACTCCACAGGCTGATGGCATCCATGTCTGGAAAAGCTCCGCCTAAAGCCCCCGCGGCTAAAATACGTTTCATAGAAACCGGACTGGATATTGCAAATCCTGCTACCACAGAACTCACAGCCACTCCGGAAACGATATGGGTCAAAATATCCATTTAGTTCCTTTTGTCCATGCCCCACATCAATTTGTTACGCAGGGTCGTGTAAAAAGAAGAAGATTTAACCACCTTGATTTTGAAATCTGCCCGTTTCAGTTCTAATTCTGTACCGGAGGGACATTCGACAGAACGTGAATCCAACGAGACGGTGAAGTGTTCGCTACGGCAATCGACCTTCAACCGCAATGCGGAACTGTCGGGTATCACCAATGGTCTTACATTCAAGTTGTGCGGTGCGATAGGTGAGATGATAAAGTTACGCGAATCGGGGGCTACAATGGGACCGCCTACACTCAGTGAGTATGCAGATGAACCGGTCGGAGTAGCCACAATTAATCCGTCTGCCCAGTATGAATTCAGGAAATCGTTATCACTCCACGTGTGGATGGTAATTAATCCCGGAAATTTTTTTTGCACGACCGCATCATTTAAGGCATACGGGAAGTCACCAAAAAGATAACCGTCGGCATCCAACCGGAGCAACGTACGTTCCTCCACAGGCAATTCTCCTGCTAACAGTTTTCCGACAGATTCATGCAAATCAGGTTCGGCAATAGTGGCTAAAAAGCCCAGCCTTCCAATATTGATACCCACCACGGGGATGCCACTGTTACGAATGATGTTGATGGAAGCGAGGAAAGTACCGTCTCCGCCAATACTCATGAGAAACCTGGTTTCCGGATGCAGCTCTTGGTGCGACAAGAAAGTACCTGCTATGTGCCCCGGTAATTTCGATATCGAATCCAAAAAGTCACGCATCGGTTGATACATCCAAACATCTACGCCTGCTTTGTTGAGTACGTGCAATAATTGTCCCACAATCTCGGCGCTACGTTCGTTATATGCTTTGCCATAAATTGCAATAGTCATAGAAAAGGCTTAAACATTAAGATACATCATGAATTGATCGTAATTGTTGCGTAATATGTCTTCGTTTTGGTCATTACTTTGGAACGAAGCTTTAACAGTATATTCGTAGCGAAGAAAGGTTTGGATAATGGACGTCAAATCTACCCTGTTGATTTTGAGCGTTACTTCTATTTTTACGGAATCGGGCGGTGAAGTCACATAACAACTGAGTATTTTAGCGTCATTTTCTTCGACCATACGCGCGATTTGTGATAATGAATAATCATTGGCATTCAATTCGAGCACTAAAATCCCACCAGGCGCTTTCACTGCAGCCAAGTCGCCAAAAGCCTGAATCAATTGCCGTGAACTAATCAATCCCAAGTATTTATGATCCTCCGTTAATACCGGTACGGCCGTTAAATCAAGACGCGAAGCCAATTCAACGACTTCGTATAAATGTTGGTGTTCGTATACAAAAGGACTAAAGACTGGTTGTTGATAACTCCCAAGAGGTTCATTAGTCATGTTCCGGTCAAAAATATCCATATCAGATATCAGGCCGAGGAATTCATTTTGCTGAACAATAGGTAGATGGGATACCCGGAAGATTTCCATCCATAACAAACCCTTAGCCCCGGTATCAGAAGGGCGTAACGGAGGAATAAGTTCTGAGATAAGATCCTTGGCAAGCATACCGTATTGTTTGGTATGCCAAAGATATACTATTTATTTGAGTTTACGACGCAGCAAATTTTATTTCGTCAATTCGGTTTTACCTCATCGCGCCGATCCCTCATTTTTTGCAATAAATAGGTGCGGAATTGTATTTCGGCGGCGTATAGTTTCATTACTTTACGGTCGGACAGCACTTTGCGGAATTTGGTGTCGTATTCGGCGGGTAGATTAGCTTCTTGTTGCTGGATGAATACCAAACGATTCAACAAATCGCTCAATTCTTTTTCGCTAATATTGTCCGGTTCGGTCATAAAACGACGAATGATAGCCGATTTTTCCTCGAACAGAGTCGTTTTTTTGCTGTCCATTTCATTATAAATCGGCCAAAAAGCTTGTGCTTCGTTGGTGGTCATGCCCATTTTTTCAGTAAAAAATGCTATCCTTTCTACTTGAATTCTTTCGCCTGCTTCTTCTCTATCCCTGGGGGGGCCGCCGCGACGTGGTGTGTTTTGTGCAACAACCGTCGCACAGATGCAAAAACATAATATGGTACTGGTAATCAATCGGGACATCATGATGGTACAATTAAAATGAATAATTAAGAATGACTTGTATGAACCGTGCGATATTTGGATAGATATCAACTTAGTTATCGCATGATTTTGAATAAAATTTACCTATTAGGATATCATAAATCCATCGAATTGGCGATGGCTATAAACATCATATTATCGCGTTCGAGAAAATGGATAATCTCTTGCTCCTGTTCCTCCGTCCAATCATTATCATCTATGGTGGTGCTGGTATTTAAAACTTCGGACACCAATGGTATATCCGAAGTATACATCAATTGGAAAAAGGCATTATCATCCATGTACCATTCTTCGGCGACTGCCGGCTGTTGTACGGGGTTTACCCACCATAAGACTCCTGCTGTAAAAAGCAATAGGACACAAGCAGCTGCAGCAACCAGCGTCCGATATGATTTAAATCGCACTACCCTGGTTCGGGCTACCATTCCTTCTTCTTTGCGGATACGCTCCATTACCTTGTTTTGCAAGTTATCGAAATATCCTTCCGGCACTGCAAATGGATTTTTATGGTTGAATGAATCATTTTTCATAAGACTATTCGATTAAGGATTTAAAGACCTATCGGATTTATCCGTTTATCCGGTCGGGTAAGGTAAAGCCCGATAGGTCTGTCACTTTTTAAAAATAGGAAACCGTTCTTATCTGATTTGTGTATTATTTTTACATGAATTGTTCAAAATAAACTTTTATCTTGTTGGATGCATGATGGTATGATGCCTTAAGCGCTCCGACCGAAGTTCCAAGAACTTCGGACATGTCTTCGTATGTCATTTCGTCGAAATATTTCATGTTAAATACTATTCGTTGCTTTTCCGGTAAAGTCAGGATGGCTTTTTGCAACTGAAGTTGCAACTCGTCACCTGAAAAATATGCGTCGCTTTGCAGGGATTGATATAAGTGAATTTCAGCATCATCTACAGATAACATCTGTTTATTTCGCTTTTGATGCAGAAAAGTGATGGACTCATTAGTAGCGATGCGGCATAACCATGTGTACAATTGCGATTCCTGGCGAAAAAACTCCAATCCTTTCCATGCTTTCATGAAAGTGTTTTGTAACACGTCATCCGTATCGTCATGAATCATCAATATTCTACGGATATGCCAATAGAGACGTTCTTTGTATTGTTCCACTATCTTGTTGAAAGCTTCATACCGGCAACTTTTGTCGCGGAACAGTGCCAACAACTCTTCGTCGCTATATTTACCCATTCATTTGTCTCTTTTTGATGCAAAAAAAGCCATATTTTTATTATATGGACTTCTTTTTAGCAAAAAGGTTTAAAACAAAAATATATTTTGTCATTTTCTTTTTTATTTGCCAAAATCAAAAATGGATTATCTTTGTTTTTAGTACAAAACATCTTCTAAAACGAAAAAATATGGACAAAACAATGATCAACCTTATGTTTGCCTATAAAGGCAGTATCAATTCAAGGGAATTCCGGGTAGGATTGTGTATCTTATTTGTTTCTGCTATGGCTATGTTTGGATTAATGTCCAGCTATATGCTTTATTATGAGATTTTATCGAAATTGGATGTGGAAAATGTTTTCATACGTAATTTTTCCAACTTCCAAAATCTGGTAAATACGTTTATCCCGACTTTAATTCCGCTCGGGTTTATGCTCTCTTATTCTGCGTTTGTGTTGGCTTTGAAGCGTATGCGTGCGTTGAATGCACCTTGTGGGTGGGGTATTCTTTCCGGCGTGGTAAATTATTTTTTCTTCGCATCTGTTCCGGCGTTATTAAGATACGCATCCTTTTGGTGGGATAATAGAGTGCCTATGTATGACGAGGGATTCCAAAATTTCGGATGGTTCTTGTATGTTCTTTTATTTTTATTGATTTTGGGTATCGTCAATCTTGTCATATTGAGCATACGCCGGGATGAGTCGCTTCCTGAAATCAACTTATTTGGACAAGTACTGAACGCTCCAACCTATGCATTACAAACAGGAAACCTGATGGCTGTTTCTGCAATAGCTATGGGTGTTTTGACAGGTATTTTGGTACTTATAGCGCAATTTGTAAGCCAAGAAGCAGTTGGTATTTTTTCGATCCTCTTTCTATTATTGGCCATTTTCATTGCCGTTTATAATTTTATCCTAATGATTCGCCGTATGAGGGATACTGCATATTCTCCCGCATGGATAGCATGGGTGTTTTTGGGGTATCTTATTGTGGTAGGCCTTATTGTTCTTTTGGTGCATCTATGGACACCCTTAGTGATGGTCGCTTTTGCTGTTGTACAGCAATTTTTAATTGCATTCCAATTCATGTTGTTTGCTCTGCCTTCCAAAAATAGCGAATCTCTTCCATGATGCTGTTTTGTAGCCTACGATATAAGATGTCGTTTTGCACATTAAGTTAATGCAAATATTAAAACTGTATTTTAAGTTAGTATTGTGCTCAACGTCGTTCGGTTGAGGTTGTTACCTCAGCCGGATATATGATGGCAGGCTTAGCCTGCCGGGAATACTTAAGATGAGGTATAACCTCATCTTAACAAGCACTATTCTAGATGTAAAACCCGACATTATATTTAATAAAACTCCTCTATTTCTTTTGAAATAGAGGAGTTTTATTAAATGCCAAAGTATCCTTACGGTTTATATTTCCATTTATTGTCTACTTTGACATATTTAGAAGTGCTTTCTTCTTCCGTTCCGTCTTTGGTCGTATATTTTACCGTTACTTCTGCAGACATGCCGTCATCGCTGATCTCTTCTTCGACCAGTTGCACATCTTTAATACCACCCATTTCTTTGAGCGATTGTTCCATCTTTTCGCTGAGAGCAGCTATTTCCATGGCAACCTGTGCTTTGTCTTCCCTCTGGTTAACAGAATTGTCATACATGATTTGAACGGCTTTTTTGCAATCTCCTTTCTTAAGCTGGTTCCATATTTGCATTTCAATATCAGCCGGCCCTGTAGAACCTCCTGAACAACACATGAGTACAAATACACACACACTTAACATTAACACACTATAACATTTTTTCATCATACATTAGATTTAGGTTAAATAAAAAAATTAGAATTCATAAACTGTTTCAAATAACTCATTATTACCTATATCTGAAGGAAATATATAGGTTCCCGAGATGAAAGGTTTATTTTTCACCACACTTCTTTTCCCATTTGTCACATCCAATCTTGCAGCAAGGTACGAGCGCCATACCAATTCGGTGCAGTACATTTTTACGGTATCTTCTAGTCGGTAAGCGTGATCGAATAAAATATGTTGCTGATAATATGCAAGGGCTTGTTGCGCTGCACGTAACGGATAAGTGGATGTATTTTTCAATCTGATGACTTTCCCTTTTTGAGCGTGTTGAGATGAGAAAAATACTTCTATGGCGTCCAACTTTATTTTGTCGACATTTTCTCCTTTTTTTCGTTCTCCCGGGGTGATGTGTACCACTTTGTATACAGTGTCTTGTCTTACAACAATACCAACATGGCTATATATTCCGGCCGTATCCACTTCAAGTACGCTTCTTGATTTTACCGAATTTCCTTTTCGAAAAACAATATCTCCTTCTTCAAATAGGTCTTGTGGTATGTAGCGATAGTATTTTTCTCTCAAACCACAATCTTGCACCGTGATACATATTCCAACGAATAAAAAAAACAAATACCTCATGCGTTTGGATATCATATTTTCGTTGGAAAAAATGTCATCAATGCCTAAAAAGCAAAGTTACCACATTTTCTATTTCGTTGGTTCATATTTATATATCAAAAATGAAATGTATACTCAACTACCCTATTTGTACAGATTTTTAAATTATAGTACTGTTTTTTAACATGTGAATCATTTATTTGCGAGATTTTTCGGTGATGAACCGGCTAAATTCACCAATGGCTTTTTCTGTTAAATTTTGTGTTTGTTGATCTGGTTGTTCGAAAAATTCCGGTAGTATTATTTTGTCTTTGGTCGATGCTTTTTTCCAGATTCCGATGACTTGTCCGTTTTTCACCATCACAGGCCGGAAAATACCATTACTAGAAATGGCTTTGGTATGATTTTCTGCCGGAAGGACAACCTTGCGGTCTTTATAACTAATCACGTATTCGTCGAAAGCAGGTAGCATGTGCACCAAATCCTCACTCATGGTATCAGCAGCAGATATATGGTTCATCCAATAAACTTTTGTCTCCGATTTTTCAGAAACAAATTCCGATTTTACCATTTCCAGAGCATGTTTGGCTTCAGTAGTTGAAAGTCCCGACCACCAGACAAAATCCTGTAAGGTTGCTGGGCCATGGCTGGTAAAATATATTTTGGCAAGTTTGGCTAAAGCTTCATCCTTGTGCAGCAATTTTGTTTTGGGAACCCGTTCTTCCAATAAGGCATAAGTGTGTTGTTTTTGGCGTATAGCACCGCTACATATGATCCCGTTTGATTCTGCTCCTAACAATAAATGATACAGTTGGGAAGTGTTTACCGGAAGTTGGTGTACCGCAAATGCGGCCATCAATTCTTCTCGGGTCAGGTGTTGCTTATCTTTCAGTACTTTTTCGAAAATACGGTAACTTTTCATGTAATTTTCTTCGGTAAGCCCTAATGCTTTATCTCTCGATTTCATCGAAGATATTACCTTTTGTGCGGTCAGTGGGAGCATCCAACGGATGTTTTCAGGTGCTACAAAGTGCCATGTAGGCCTCATCACATGGGTTCTAAGGATTTCCCCTTTATTAAAGGCCTCTTCCACTGCCTGTTCCGAAGAACAAGAAGTCCGTATACCAATAGCCCATTTGGCCATATTATAGTCTTGCGCCTGCATGGCACCCATCCATAGAACAATTTCTTGAGGCGTGGTACATGTTGAATGCAGAAGCATCTGGTTAGCAAGCCTTGTACGAGCAATGATACTGGGATTCATCGTAGATATTCGAAATAGATTTTAGCAAAGATATGATTTTGTCAATTACGAATAAGTATCTACATGAATGAATAGCATATAAAAAGTTGAGGCGATATATAAACATACCACCTCAACTTAGCGAACCAAACTGTTATTACCTAAATCTTAACGTCTGTTGATAAATCAAATTTTTTATTACATGGTTTTTAGAATTGTGACAATTGCTTCCACACTCTGTCTTTACTTTTTAAGAATCCTTTTCCCATTGGGAAAAATATTGATGGTTTGTTTACTAATACTTTTGAAGTTTTCATGGTTTTATATTTTTAGGTTATTGATATGCTTATGATATGTTTGTTTTGGAGGTATTACTATTTTACCACCTGTTACCGAGATTTTTATATCCTTTTCCCACTGGAGCAAACACGGTTGATTTACCGAAATTCAATCTTGAAATTACTGTTGCTAAAGTTTTCATGATTTTTATTATTTTAAGAATGATGTTCTTTATGATATAATAGACAATGAATGTGCCAAAGAATGCAAATATTTGTATTTCAATGATATATATTTTATTGATGCATACAAATGTGTCCGGTTATGATACACTAAGTGTTCGATTATGACCTGTTTAATTTGTTTTGCGACTTGTTTCTTCTTCCAGTCCGGTTAACCGTTGGCGAGCGGCTTTGATATCATTGCGTCCAAACCGGTAGGTGAACGTTAAATTAACACGGCGGCTATCAAATCTTTCTCTACCGCGGACATCAATGTTGTCGTACTTAATAAAATATTTGTCGTTTTGTGTCTTAAATACGTCGCTAACACTCAATTTAACCGAAGCCTTGGAGTCGGCAAATGTTTTTTGCACACCCATGTTCACTGCTCCCTGAGGATATCCATTGACGACACCGTACACACCTTTACTGACATACCAGGCAGATAATTCCATGGAAAATTTTTTCGGCAAAGTGAAGGTAAAAGTGGTATTTCCACGGATTGAATATTGGGATTTGTTGATGTCGGATTCTTCGTCTTGCGAATTGTACTGTCCGTATAGCCCGGTGATGCTGGTATTGGTATTCCACCATTTGGTAATTTGTACAGGAACGACAACGGTTACACTTGCATTATAATAATCATTGAGATTTGCCCATGTGGCAATTACCCGTTGATTTTGATCATCCTGTTTGAAAAATCGAACCCGTGCATCTTCCGTGTAACTGAAATCCAATGATACAATATATTTCTTTTGCAGCGTATAGGATAATTTGCTGGCATGTGTATACTGTGGGTTAAGATATGGATTGCCTTGGCTAAAGGTATATGGGTCAAGAATATAAATGAATGGGTTCAGGAAATCATATGGAGGTCGTCCGATGCGGTAACTGTAAGAGAAGCCAACTTGATGGTTATCGCTCAAGCGTTGTTGGAAGAAAAACGATGGAAAGAGGTTAAAATATCTTTGGGTATGGGCTTCGTTACTGGTTTTGTTGTCGCCTTTGGCAATCGTTTGCTCACCCCTGAATCCCAACTGGATGCTTGTCCTTTCAGACAAGGTATACCGTCCACTCAGGTAGGCCGCATTGATGTTTTCGTTGTATACGAAGTGGTTGCTCAAATGCTCCGGATCAGCCCAATTTCCTTGCACATCCTGGTTAAGGATTTTCAAATCGCTGTCAATATTTGCCCAACTGGATTTAAAACCAGACTCTACCCTCATTTTTTTGCCAACAGGTAATACATAATCTGCTTTGATGGAATAAAAACCGGATTTACCTGCTTCATTCTTATGCATGTTCAACGGATCCATAGGCGGGGTATATGATGTGTATAAGTCATTAATCGTACTCGACCGATATTGTGCCATGTCCGCATCAACACTTAATTCTTGCCCCAAAGAGTCAATGGTCCATTTATAATTCAGGTTTAACAACATGTTTTTATACTCGCCATCCGTATTGGTATGTGTCTTTGAATTTTGTAGCAATTCGTTTGTCGCATTCATCATATCTCCATTCGAATCCATGCGATCTTTATTTTGACTAAAATTGCCGCGTGCCATGATACCAACAATGTGTTTCGGAGTGATGTAATAATCTATGCCTAGCTTGGCATTGCCATAGAATGTTTCCCACGTTTGTTCGTTATTTTGTTGAAACATGGCAATATTCGATTGATGAAAATTGCGGGTGAGGTCCAAATCATACCATCTGCGTTGATCACCTCCGTTATAGTTACCGTAAATGTTCCATTTTGAATTGCGGTAGTTAATATTTAACCCGTAATTGTCTGAAAAACGTTTACCCATGGCACCGCTAACATTCAGGCTCCCATTGTATCCGCGCATCATTCCATGTTTGGTGCGGATGTTGATAATTCCTGCTTCTCCCTCGGCATCGTAACGTGATGGCGGATTTTCGATGATCTCAATACGTTCAATAGAAGTAGCTTGCATGTTCCGTAACATATCTGCCAATTGTGACCCAGATATATAGGTGGGGCGGCCATCTATCATCACTTTTACCTGTTTGTTTTTTAGTGTGATGTTATCGTCCCTGTCTACGATAATACCAGGCGATTTGCGCAATACTTCCAGTACATCGTCCGATGCAGTGGTGATGCTTGCTTCGGGATTGATCACCATCTTATCCGCTTGTTGCTCTACGAAGTTCTTTTTAGCTTCAACCACTATTTCTTCTAATTTGTGTACATCTTCGTACAAGATGAAATCAGGCATATCATAGTTCTTGTCATTAACCACGCTGATGGGGTCACTGTTTGCTTTCACATAACCAATCATCGATACCGTGATGAAATAACGGCCTGCACTTATTTTATCGAGCGTGAAACGTCCGTCAATATTAGTGACGGCACCCTGTTGAAGTGTGTTGTCGCTTACCCGGTATAAAGCTACGGTGGCATATTCTAAAGGATTACTGTCTATATCGACAATCCGGCCACTTATTTTTGATTGCGGGAAAACATTTATGGCAAACAAAGTGCACATTATTAAGATGATAACTTTTTTCATTGTGGTTTTGGTTAAGTTCATTTTTATGCAAAGATATTTATTTTTTACAATACCATGTTATGCATAGTACTTATTTTACAAAAATTCTCAGAAATAACACATTTCCTATTTTATTCATTATTCATCTGCTTGCTTCGATGGCAGTGACGATTTTCTTTTATTCATAAGACTCGTCACTGCAAAATTTGTTACATCAGATGTTATTTTATTTGTGTTTCCTATAAGACGTAATGAATAGCATATTCGGTTGCAAAAAAATGTTTTTTATGAGAAAAATATTTTAACTCACTAAATATTAATCATTTAATATTTAGTGAAACATTCCAATGGAGCGTCCGGCCAGATTCACAGACGATGTTGCATCTGCATTACAGGTGGCTGTTTCGTAAGAAACATCTCCTGAAGTGAAAGTTCCGTTACGTAATTTAATGTTGGCATTTCTAATGGTATTATCGTCCATCACAGATATTCTTCCGCCAACGCTTTTGGTCGTTAGCTGATGAATGTTGCATTGTTCCAATGATATGGTAGCATGGTTTGTGTTTAACAATAATGAGTCGCACACAAAATCATTGATTTTTATTTCTTCCCGGTCGGCGGCTGCTACTTTTGCTAATTCGGGAAGAACAATGTATGCTTTAACATGACGCACTTTTGTTTTGATGATTAAACCACTGTCGGCAATGATAAGTTTAAATTGACTGGTATCGGGCGTAGCAAACATACAACGTTCGCCTTTTACAATATTTACTTCGTCTGACGACCACATTTCCGGGTTACTTTGCGATTCAATATATATGGCTTGTACCTGGGGAATATCTAATTTGATACAGTTATAATATGGGTCAGTGAAGTCGGTGGTGACATATAGTTTTCTCAATTGGAAGGCATTGACAAATAACCCAATGACAACGATGGCAAATGCCGAGAGGATAATCATATTTGACGTTTTCATATGTTTATTGTTTGATTTTTGATTACTGCATGAGATGTCCCACATAAATTGTCGACCATTGGTGAACGTTTTTTAGGGACATTTCATGATTTTTAAGATTAACAACAGTCGGTTACAGGTTTTTGTATCTCTTTTCGATTTCTTCAAAATCAATTCCCAACAATCGGATGGTATTGATAAATTCGGGTAATTCGTATTCAAAAAATCTTTGTTTGCGCAATTCCCGTATTTTATCTGGGGCAGCAGCCTCTACGAAATAACCAATACCGCGTTTGTTGAAGATGATTCCTAATTGTTGCAGGTATTCGTAAGTCCGCATTACTGTGTTTGGGTTCACTTCGAGGTTGATGGCCAGTTCGCGGATAGAAACAATTCTTTCGCTTGCGGGCCATTTTCCGGTAAGGATATGGTCGCACATATAATCTGCTATTTGCAGATATATCGCTTGTTTGTCTTTGAATTCCATCGTTATACCTCCTTTTCTTTGAGTTTAAAATAGTACACTACCCAACAAACCGGGATAAAGAGGTACCAGAAAACGTATCCGCCAAAAAAATTATTGGCTTCCAGCAAAATGCTTGTCTGATCTGTTTTAAATGAAATTTTTGAATAGGTTTCCCATACTGGTTTTACAGGAATAATTTGTCCATAAACCAATTTTGAGAGCCCGACAAATAATAAAACAACAGCCAATACCACAAAGCCGGTTTTCACGATGCCTACTTTCCCGAACATCAAAGAGCATAAAGCAAAAATGGGCATTAAAAAAAGAATCATCAATATGGGCTCCTTATCTGTAGAAAAGAGATGGTACATGCTTTTATCTGTTCCATGGATGGCATTGAAATGTTGTACTGCAAAAAAATCTGCCAAATAGTATATTCCGATATATACCATAGGGAACAATACCATAACATACGTAAATGACACAGCTAATTTCTCTAATGAAGAGGTGGGTAGCGAGAAATAAAACATACCTTTGTATTTTGAGCTGAAACTTTCATAAAATGTTCCAGCAAAAAACAGAAGACAAATAAACCCGTTTAATAAGAATACTTCCTCTTGTCCAAAATAAGAAGTTGTTTTACCGTGCGTCCATTGGCCGAACATCATAAACGACAAAACAATCATGGCCAATAATATGCCTATTCCCCACAAATATGCTTTTTTATTCTCCATAAATTGGCGTTTCATCAGCCATGCGTAACGTTTGAAACTGAATACCTGATTCATCATGATATATGTTATTGGTTAAAAATATTTTGGATGGCTTGTTGGTTGTTCATGGCGGTATTGAACAACAGTTCCAGGTTAATTTGCGTAGCGTCGCCGGTTACATTGGGTGTCACAGTCTGGTATCCGGAAATTGCTTCTTCTGCATATAATTCTTGTCCCGTCAATGCAGCAATTGTTCGGAAAGAAAGTTTATCGACAATCGTTTCTGCATGTTGGTTCAGTACAACTTTACTGTCGTCGAGTATGATCACCGCATCAATGAGCTTGTCAATGTCGCGAACCTGGTGGGTCGATACAATCACGCAACGATCGTCTGTTGCCACCGATGCCACCATTTTGCGAAACTGTGTTTTCGACGGGATGTCCAATCCGTTGGTAGGTTCATCCAAAATTAACACACGAGTATTGGCTGCCAAAGCAAACGCAAGAATCGCTTTTTTCTTTTGACCCAGCGATAAGGCATTAAAATTTTCGTGTTCGTGTAACTGTAGCTCGCCCATATACCTATCGAATTGGTTGTGGTCGAACCTGGAATAAAATGGCGCATACAAGTCGGCATATTGTCTAATGGTTAATGCCGGAGCATAAAATTCTTCTGGAACAAACAACATGTCCGCAAGCATGGCTGGTTTGCGTTGATGCGAATCGTACCCTAACACATGGCATGTTCCTGCTTTCGGAAAAAGCATGCCCATCATGATTTTCAACAGTGTGGTTTTTCCTGAGCCATTACGTCCCAACAAACCATAGATATGGCCGCTATCCACGGACAAGCTTAACCCATCAAATAGCCTGGTACGCCTACCATAGCGAAAGTTTAAGTTTTCTATTTGTATCATCTGTTTATAAAATTAGTGTACTACTAAACTATTACACCGCAAATATAAATGATTTATTTTTTATCCAACAAATATTTTTCGGAAAATTTTTTATTTTGTTGATCTTCTTTTGTATATGTCGGCAACAAAGATGATTATTAACGTTTGTTATCCAATATTCAACCAGTTTAATAAAAATTCTGGAGTCTATCAACTCTTAGCGAGACTATACCATTTTATGCGTGTGGATTATGAAAAGAAATATATACTTTTGTACCATAGTATTGCTTTTGGTATAAGCATATTTAAGAAAATGATGCAAAATACATTTTATCGCTTTTTGTTGATTTTGGGGTTAGTGGGACTATGCATGGCTTGTAGTTCTTCTAAAAAAAACCAAGCGCCTAAAATCAATAAACCGGTACTTTATAATCCTGCTACATCTTCGTTGCATCCGAAGTTGGGTGTTTTTCACCTTTCCAATACTGAATCGCAATTGTATATCATGCTCAATACCGGTGAGTTGCTCATCAGCGAGGCTAACCCGGAAAGACGGCCTAAATCGGAGGTCAAAATTCATTATCAATTATTTGACTGTACAGAGATTGAAAACAATAAAATAGTGAGCGATAGCGCTACATTTATCAATTCTGTTGAAATAAGGCAACAGCAAAGAATGATAGTGTTTCCGATTACTTTTCCTGCCGAACAGGGGCATCATTATATGTTACTAGTACAAACCACCGATTTGTTGCGACGTAATACCATCAGGCAATTTATAACTGTCAATAAAACCAACGAGTATTCGGTGCAAAATTTTAAGATAACTGCATTAAACGGTAGTCCCAAATTAGACCAAACCATCAACCAAACCGATATTGTCAAAATCTTTTACCAGCGGCAGCCGATAGATAGCATATACATTAAGTACATGAATGCGTCTCTGCCGTTGGCCACTTCTCCATTGACTCCAGCGCCGGCAAAAGAATTGGAATTCAGACCAGATAGCATCTGGGTACAGGCGTATAGTCCCAATACTAATTTTATGTTTGGGTACGAGGGTTTATACCTGATTCAAGCAGATCCCAATCGACAAGAAGGATTATTGTTGATGAATTTTGGTGCATCTTATCCCAGTGAAGACCGGACAGCACAATTGGTGCAACCGATACAGTACCTGGCGACAAGCACGGAATATCAGAAATTAAGCGAAGAAGATAATCCCAAAAAGATGATGGATAATTTCTGGTTGGCCACTACCGGGAGCACTGATAAGGCACGTATGTTGATTCGTGTTTTTTATACACGGATGTCTTATGCCAATCAATATTTTACAGATTTTAAAGAGGGTTGGAAAACCGACCGGGGAATGATTTATATGATCTATGGTCTGCCCAATAATATCATGAAAGGCTCTGATTCGGAAACGTGGGAGTACACCAGCAAACAACAAGCCAATCCCGTTACTTTTGTTTTTGATAAAAAGCCATCGCCTTATACGGATGATTATTATGTGTTACATCGCGGAGAAGCACAACCTACCTATTGGCGACAAGCGGTTGACAGCTGGCGAAAGGGCAGGGTATTTAATTTTCAGGATTTAGAATGAACGATTCGCAGCCACAACAAATGATATTTGGCCTGCACCCGGTGATGGAAGCCATAGACGCAGGTCGTGAAATTAGTAAAGTATTGCTACGCAAAGGACTTGATGGCAACATGTATAAGGAATTGTTGGCCATGCTGCGTAGCTATGATATTCCGTCTCAAATAGTCCCTATTGAAAAACTAAACCGTGTAACCCGTAAAAATCATCAGGGAATTATTGCCTTCGTTTCGCCGGTCGAATACGCCCGTATTGAAAACCTTATCCCATCTTTATTCGAAAAAGGAGAAGTCCCTTTTGTTGTCGTTTGCGAAGGAGTAACCGACACCCGGAATATTGGGGCTATTGCGCGTTCGGCCGAATGCGCGGGCGCTCATGCGTTGTTGTTACCTACGAAAGGTTCTGCGATGATTAGCGCTGACGCGGTAAAAACTTCTGCCGGAGCATTGCATCATATCGCTGTATGTCGGACAGATAATCTGAAAGCAACATTATTATTTCTGAAAAACAGCGGATTAAAAATGATTGCTGCTTCCGAAAAAGCCCGGGACATTTATTACCAGGCTAACCTTTCCGGTCCGGCAGTCTTATTATTGGGAGCGGAAGATACCGGAATTCCTGCCGAATATCTTCGGTTAACAGATGTTGCTGTGAAAATTCCCGTGAAGGGACAAATAGCTTCGCTTAATGTATCGGCGGCAGCGGCAGTACTCATGTACGAGATGGTCAAACAAAATGCAACATAATTTTAAGGCATACAACGAGCTATCCCGGGATAAGTTCTGAGAAATTCTTTTGATTAAATATTTTTTCATTTTTGTTTGTAAGATTCAGATCGATTCGCTATATTTGACGACACATTATTTGTGATAAATCTATTTTATGTTGAATCGGCGGCCGGAGGAAACGCCTAAAACCATGACAACTTTTCCTCCATGCGTTATGAAATAACTGTTTTGAATAGTCGCTTCCGGGAATATTCAGCTATCACCGGAAAATGATACATAGTGTGCCCGGAAAGATGCACATTCAGGAAGTATTTTTTGTTTGTTCACAAAATTAAACACGTAACACCTGAGAAGATGCACCGTAGCCTATGCTATATCGTCATGTCCTTATGGATGTTCTGTTGCCCCGTCTCTGCCCAGGAAGACATCCCCACCCTGGAACAAAGCATGCAACAGACTACCGGACGGTTAGACCAGTTCACCCGCAAAAGCCAGCGGCGTACTCAAAAAGCATTGCGCCGTTTTGAACGTTATGAAAGTAAACTTCAAAAAACCAATACTTCAAAACAAACAGCTATCCCTGATATCCAACCCGGAAAAACCGATTTATTGAATCAGGAATCCCGGCAAGGAGGCTTAGGTAAAGAACCCACCTTAGACAGCCTACGCACCGCATACGGTTTTGTGGCCGGCAACCTCACCGTACCCGGAGCACCCTTACCTGCCGCCACTCTGCACAGCATCGACCAGGCCCAGCAGCAACTCAACGTGACCCAACACATGAAAACCGAACTGCAACAACGCAAAAACTACTGGAAAAACCAACTGAAAGAACACCCGGAATATGCCCGCACCGTCGGTAAAATGGAAAAAGAAAGCTATTACTATACCGCTCAAATCAACCAATACCGGAAAACCATACACGACCCCACCTCCATAGAAGAAACCCTCCTGCAGACCCTGCAAAAAGACCCTCGCTGGAGCGATTACTTAGCAACCCTACCCCGCCGTCCTTCAGACCCGGAAAAGATGCAACCCAAGCAATTAGTACAAGAGATGATGCAAAGCCAGGCGGCCGCCATCGACCCCGATGCCATGAAGCTTATCCAGGATGCCAAAAAGAAAAGTACCGAACTATTAGGCGAATTGGGTGAA
>JAVBMZ010000190.1:0-8435 GCA_031551935.1 Bacteroidales bacterium | reverse complement strand
TTTAAACCTTTCGAACGGATTCCAGGTCTTGCAGTCGGAGGATGGTATGACGCGGGAGACTTCGATATCCAGACCGGTTCGCACAACCGTGTGGTCAACGATTTGGTGTTTATTTGGGAAACATTCAAACCCAAACGTGACATGACATATGTAAATCAAGATACAAAATACACCGACCTGCATCATCCGGATGGCAAATCCGACCTGTTGCAACAGATCGAACACGGCACACTGGCACTCGTGGCACAGGTCGAAAACATCGGTTATCCCGTAAGAGGTATCATCGTGGGTAACCTTCATCAATATCATCACTTGGGCGATGCCGCTTCCATTACAGATAATCTTCCTTATAATCCCAAACTCAAACCATATGAAAGCGATGGTGTGTCGAGCGGAACGATGGATGACCGCTGGGTGTTTACGGGAAGAAATATGCAAACCGATCTTTCTACAGCCGCCTCTCTTGCCGGAGCAAGCCGCGCGCTTAAAGAATTCAATCCAGATTTATCCCGTAGAGCGTTGAATTGTGCCTTGAAGATGTGGAATGAGAATGAAGGCAAACCAGAGCCAACTACCCGCCGGGGATTTGGATTTAGTTTGAAGCTGAATGTATCCATGCAATTATGGCTTACCACCGGAGAAGCCAAATTCAAAAAGATCTTTGAAGAAGAACTCTGGAAAGCGCTCGATGCATCCAACACCATTAATACTAATATAGGAGGAAACGCCACTTCTTACCATACCATTACCAGTGGTTTAATGGTCGCTCCGTATATGGATCAGGCTTTTCGTGATAAATTGAAAACATATGTAAAGCAATATTTGGTAAACAGCGACGAGGTGACGGCGGTAAGTCCTTACGGCGTACCTATGGGTGGTCGCGGCTGGGCAGGCAATACTCCCATTACCCAATGGGCCGGCACAAATTACATGATTTACAAGCAATATCCGGATCTTATTGGTGTTGAGAAAGTGCTCAAAGGGATCAACTATGTCTTCGGTTGTCATCCTTATTCGAATATCTCATTCGTTGCCGCCGTTGGCGGAAAATCCAAGCAGATGACTTATGGCATGAACCGTGCCGACTTCACCTTTATCGCGGGTGGTGTGGTACCGGGTTTGATGTTCCTGCAGCCCGATTTTTATGAAAACAAAGACGACTGGCCTTTTATTTGGGGAGAGAATGAAGCCATTATTACCGATGCTACTCCGTTTATCTTCTTGGGACTGGCGGTAGAAGAACTGGTGAAAGAGATCAATAAATAATGTACATAAAAACGGTGTATCCGTTTTATGTGTTTTCATCTTGTCGTAATATTTATGAAGAATCATTGTATGAAAAAGACAATCTATTTTCTTTTATCGCTAATGATGCTGATAGGTTCATTGCATGCCCAAAATGTATCGATAAATGTGGATGCAAATAATCCAGAAGGATTCATTGATCCCAAGATTTACGGACAGTTGTTTGAGCATATTTATTTCTCTGCCAATAATGGATTGTGGCAGGAACTAATTTATGAACGTTCTTTTGAACCGGAACATTATCCGGGAATCCCTCCGCGCGACGGATTTTTTAATGGTTGGTTTATGGGCGATGATCAAATTTTGCATTCGCCTACGGTTTATGAACAACCAATTCCTATAACAGTCATCAATGATGATAGTTATGAAATTTCAATGGATATTAACTGGAGGGCTTATAAACTTGCCAGGCGCTCATGGAGCGGTGGTTTATTGGATTTGCGTTTTGCTTTTAAAAATCAGCCCGATGGACAGCCTTATTTTTTTCGCATTACTGATCCTTATTATGACACCAGAATGATTTTTCCTGGAGCGCCGGCACAAATAACCCCGGCACAACAAGCAGCTTCGACACAACTAACTCAGGCAAATTTTTCGATCACCACAGAAGTTGATACTGAAACAACAGGACGTAACGGGGAAAAAAGAATGACGAAAACGTGGCAACCTCTTAAATCAGTTGTTGCGACAAAAGCGCAGATTGATGAAGGGGATAAATGGCATCACTTGCGGATCAGTTGTAAAGGCAAAAGTGTAAAGATTTACTGGGATAATAAACAAATTCTTAGCTATAATGGCCTTGAGGGGAACTCTGTAAATGACATCGTATTTTGGACATATTATACTGAAGCGCTCTATCGAAATATGAAGATAACATCATCTAATGGTAAAACTGTTTATTTTGAAGGAATACCTGGTCCGGTTAAGACGCCTACTGTAGCTCCACAGTGGCATTCTTTCGGTAATGGGAATTTTGCTTTGGTGAAAGGTGATGCGGTAAATATGGATTATTCGCAGGAAATTGTTGCAAACGATACTAAATCAGGCATGTTACAAGGACCTCAGAATATTGTCAGAGGAGAAAAATATATCGGTTCGATATACGCCAAAGGCGATGGTCAAGGAGAACTTTCAGTTGCCTTCAAATCTGGCGATAAATATATTGCTGAAAAGTCATTAGGTAAACCAGGCAATGAGTGGACGCGATATGAGTTTACGCTCGAAGCGGGGACTTATGCCGGAGATGCTGATTTTGCCATATGCGTTAGTAATGGTAGTGTACAGGTGGATCAAGTGAGTGTTACCACACAATCGGGCAAAACTTTAGGAGGTTTTAGACCTGATATATATCATGCAGTTAAAGATTTAGGCCCCACTTCTTTGCGCTGGCCCGGAGGCGGTTATGTCGCACAATACAATTGGAAATGGGGAATAGGTTCACAAGAGAAACGTCAACGTTGGCCACATTGGATGTGGCTTGATTATGACCAGAATGCGTTCGGCACCGATGAGTTTATTCAATTCTGTCGCCAGATAAATTCTGAACCTATTATTGTCGTTCGTATCGGATTTGACAGGCCAGATTCGGAGTATGCCCAAATTTTGCAAGATGCTTGCGATTGGGTGGCATATTGCAATGAACCGTCAACAGGTAAGTGGGGTAGTGTGAGAGCTGCTAACGGGCATCCGGAACCTTATCATGTGAAATACTGGGAGATTGACAATGAAATGTGGCAGATGGGGATTGAAAAATATGAAGCAGCAGTACGTGAGTTTTCAACGGCAATGCGTCGAGTGGATCCGAACATTAAAATTGTGGCTTGCGGTGGATTTCGAGAAGACGAAGAATTTTTGAATCGGTCAGGTAATTATTTTGACTATCTCAGTCTCCATCATTATGAGCCTGCGAATGGGTATGCTACAGGGCCTATGCGGCTTGGCCAACAATACCAAAAATATGCCGGCATGATCACTCAGTGCCCTAATCCGAATATTAAACTTTATATCTCGGAATGGAACCTCAACAGTATTGATTGGCGTACAGGTTTATTCGCAGGAGGATTTCTGAATATGTGCGAACGAACTCCTATTGTAGAGATGGGTGCGGCGGCTTTGTTTATTCGACGGACAGACGCTCCTGATTGGAATAATGCCTTTATCAATTTTGATTATAAAGGAATGTTTGTGGCGCCTAACTATTTGATCACTCGCTTGTGGCATGACAATTTTTCTAAATATCGTCTCTCGTATACCGGTGAAACTGGTGATATGAGCATTAGTACAACCCTGTCGGAGAATGGTAGTAAAGTCATTGTTAAAATTGTCAATCCAACTGAAAATTCTTATCAACTGGCAATCAATGGTAATTGGAAGGGAATCGCCGAGGCTGGTTATACCTATTATGCTCCAGGTTCGCTCACTGCAGCTAATTCTATGGAACATAAAAATGTTATAGTATTGAAAAACAGCAATATTACTCCCAAGGGCAATTCGGTTGTGATGACTATTGAACCGTTATCAGCAGGTGTACTTTCAATAATGAAAGAATTTTAGCTGTCAGTGGCAAAATGATATTGTTATTGATAGTACTGTTGTTCAAATACCTTTCTTATCAACATATGTAAATACATTAATTTTTAATTGTATAAGATATCATCAACTTTACCTATTAGGTATTGTGATGGATAAACTATGGGGAATAATTACAAATTAAATTAACCCAGCTCTCTGATCGATGTTTTGCAGTATTTATAAAAATTGCATATAACTATTTAGAAAATAGATATTTAAATTTGTCATTGACGTGGTGTTTTATTTGTAGATATGAGCATTTTTATCTAAAATTGAAAATTAAATATCTAAAATTGAAAACATCGAATAAGTGTTTATGATACATTTGTATTTTACAATAAGCATTAACCAATTTATCTGATGATGTTAGCTATAGAATATAAATATACGTAAAATAAACCAAATATACAACAGATAATCATGAAGAAAATTATTTTAACATGTGTAGTGTCGATTTTAGGATGTTGCGTCGCAATACAGGCACAAAACAAAATGACGATCAATGCCGATCAGGGCAATCAGGTGATTAGCAAGCATATCTACGGTCATTTTTCTGAACATTTAGGCCATTGTATTTATGGTGGCTTTTGGGTAGGCGAAAAATCGACCATTCCCAACACTCGGGGGATACGAAATGATGTGGTGAAAGCATTGAAAGATATTAGCATTCCAAATCTTCGCTGGCCGGGAGGATGTTTTGCCGACGAATATCACTGGATGGATGGAATAGGCCCACGTGATCAACGTCCAAAAATGGTCAATACGCACTGGGGCGGAGTCGTAGAAGACAATAGTTTCGGCACACATGAATTTCTTGATCTTTGCGAACAATTAGGTTGCGAACCCTATATCTGTGGTAATGTAGGTAGCGGAAGTGTGGAAGAAATGTCGAAATGGGTCGAATATATTACTTTTGACGGAGAAAGTCCGATGGCTAATTTGCGTAAGAAAAATGGTCGAGATAAGCCTTGGAATGTAAAATTTTGGGGAGTTGGGAACGAAAACTGGGGTTGTGGTGGCAACATGACAGCCGAATTTTATGCCGATCAATATCGTAGGTATGCAACTTATTGTCGCAACTATGGAGATAACCGTCTTTACAAAATTGCCGGAGGAGCCAATGCAGGGGATTACCATTGGACGGAAACCCTTATGGAAAATGTAGGTTATCGGATGAACGGTCTTTCATTGCATTATTACACCGTTCCTAAAAATTGGGGCGACAAGGGTTCTGCTACTCAGTTTGACGAGGCTGAATATTTCACCACCATTGAAAAAACTTTTCAAATGGACGAACTGGTGAGAAAACATTCTACGATTATGGATAAATATGATCCGCAGAAACGTGTAGCACTTGTTCCCGATGAGTGGGGAACCTGGTATAATGTGGAGCCAGGAACAAACCCAGGTTTTCTTTATCAACAAAATACATTACGTGATGCTATTGTTGCCGGGATCAATCTGAACATTTTTAACCAACATTGTGATCGTGTAAAAATTGCTAACATTGCTCAAACCATCAATGTATTGCAATCGGTAATCCTTACTGACGAAGAAAAAATGGTACTTACACCTACTTATTGGGCATTCTATCTTTTTAAGGTACATCATGATGCTACCCTGTTGCCTATGTCTTTCATATGTAACAAGTATGAGATGAATGGACGAAAAATTGATGCCATTAGTGCATCGGCTTCCAAAGATGCCACGGGAAAAATACACATTACTTTGGTAAATATTGATCCTAATAAAGCACAAGCTATTGATTGTGAATTACGTGGTTTGACAGCTAAAAATGTTAAAGGACAAGTACTCACATCTGCTAAAATCAATGATCACAACACATTTGAGAAACCCAACGTGGTGGTGGTAAAAGATTTCAAAGATGCCAAACTCAGCAATGGTAAACTTTCAATCCAATTGCCTGCCAAATCAGTAGTGATGCTTGAAATAGAGTAGTATCCTAACATCAAAATTGTCAATGTGTCATGGTCTCAATATGATAAATAGTAATGTGCCATGATACATTGTCTCATGTAGGTAGTATATGTTTGAATATGGCAGATCAAAACAAGATATACGAATACTTAAATCAAAATTTATTTCTTTCTTCGTATGATAATAAAATTTTCAATCATGAAAAAAATATTCAGCTTGATACTCCTTTCTTTTTTGTTGGTGAACATGTCGGAGGCCTTTTCACAGGAAGCTACTGTTAGTAGTCCCGATGCTTTGTTGAAAGTGCAAATTTTCGTCAAACAAGGTTTCCCTATATATACGGTAACTTATAAGGATAAAACAATTTTAGAAGATTCTCCGTTGGGGTTAATCACCAATGTCGGCGATTTCTCCCGGAATATGATCTACGAAGGAAAAACAGAGCAAAAAATAAACAAAACCTATTTGCAGGATCGTATCAAAAAGTCGTATGTGCATTATCGTGCTAACGAGCTCATTTGTACGTTTGTGAATGCAGAGAAGAAACAGATCGATTTGGTGTTCAGGGTAAGTAACAATGATATTGCTTTTCAATACCGGATGCCACAATATGGTGAAACAGCTTGTTGTGTCGTTGAAAAAGAGGCCACTGGATTTGATTTTCCCCAATTTACGACTACATTCTTGTCTCCGATGATGGCTCCAATGGGAAGTTTTGCACGCACCTCTCCAAGTTATGAAAGTGGTTATGAGGCTGATGCCCCAATGGGAAAACCTACGTCTCGGAATCAAGGCTATGTTTTTCCAGGTCTTTTCCATGTGGGCGATAATGGTTGGGCATTGATTTCTGAAACTGGTGTACGTAGTTTATATTGCGGAGCGCATCTGAGTGATGGCACAAAAGAAGGACTCTATACGGTACAATATCCTGACCCAGGACAAAATAATGGTTTTGGTAGTACAGGTGCACAAATCGCGTTACCCGGAGAAACTCCTTGGCGAACCATTACGGTAGGCGATAATTTAAAACCTATTGTTGAAACAACTGTGCCTTTTGATGTAGTTGATCCTCTTTATGAACCTTCACAAAAATACAAGTATGGACGGGGAACATGGAGTTGGATCATATGGCAGGATGAAAGCATGAATTATGATGATCAAGTGACATACATCGATTTGGCTGCTACTTTAGGATTCGAATATATACTCATCGACGCCTTATGGGATGTGAGAATAGGATATGACAAGATGAAAGATCTTGTGCGATATGCCAATTCCAAAGGTGTGGATGTCTTCTTATGGTATAATTCTAATGGTTCCTTTAACGATGCCCCGCAGGGGCCTAAAAATAGGATGAATACTTCGATTGCCCGTAAACAGGAAATGAAGTGGCTCCGGCAGATAGGTGTGAAGGGATTGAAGGTCGATTTTTTTGCAGGAGATAAGCAGGAAACGATGCGGTTGTATGAAGATATTCTTTCCGATGCCAACGATTATGGGTTGATGATTATTTTTCACGGGACAACTTTACCGCGTGGATGGGAACGCATGTATCCAAATTATGTCGGCAGCGAAGCGGTACTGGCATCAGAAATGTTGATCTTTTCCCAACAAGTGCGCGATCAAGAGGCTTTTTTTGCTGCTTTGCATCCGTTCATTCGTAACACAGTGGGTTGTATGGAGTTCGGCGGTGTCATGCTCAATAAATATCTCGTCCGAAGTAACGAAAAGCGAAACCTTCGCCAGACTACCGACGCTTTTCAGTTGGCTACTGCCGTTCTTTTCCAGAACCCTGTGCAAATGTTCGCCCTTACACCCAACAATCTTACGGAGCTTCCTGCTTTTGAGATTGACTTCATGAAACACGTGCCCACTATATGGGACGAAACAATCTTTGTAGATGGTTATCCGGGAAAGCATTGTGTTCTTGCAAGACGTAGCGGTAGTCAATGGTACATAGCCGGAGTCAATGCAGGGAAAGAGCCGTTAACATTAAAAATAAATCTCCCAATGTTGGCCGGTCAAAAAGTGGCTCTCTATGCTGATGATAAAGCTAAAACGATTTATACCAAAGAAATCAGCATCAAAAATAATGGAGAGCTGGAAATGACCATGCAACCCAATGGGGGCATTATTCTGAAACAACAATGATTCGTTGAATCAGTATTTTATCCAGTATACAGAAACATACATCTATAAGGATAGATAAAATTAAATTTAAAAACAAGCATCTGCATGAAAAAATTGTTTGTTGCTGTCATCTTGCTATTAACATTCTCATTTTTGACTGGTGTACAATATGGCCAACCTGCATCTACGAGTGCTTCTGGTACCAAAGAGTTGCCACAGATATACCGCACAGTCAATATTTCCCAAAACTATCTTTATACTATGAATCGCCAGGCACATCACACGAATGGCTTACCTGAAGGTATTCGCTAAATCAATTTGCTCAACTCATATTCAAATAATAATTACCCTAAAACCCAGAACTTCATGAAAAATGCATTAAGAATTTTGCTCGTTGTTATTCTGGCACTGCCGATGAGCGCTTTTGCGCAACAACCATCGCAAGCCGCACTTCCTCCGGGAACGCAACCCAATGAACACAATCTCGACGG
>JAVBMZ010000053.1:0-3886 GCA_031551935.1 Bacteroidales bacterium | reverse complement strand
ACAGCCTGACGAAAGCGATAGAAAAAACGAGTACTGTCAACGGCGCTGATATTCGCGCCGTCCTTTACGCCATGGTAGAAGAAGCCGTATCGAATTTGTCGGAGGGCAGCATCACACTCAGTAGCGAGGGCCGAGCCACCGTCAAAGAAGTAACGGCATCGGCTGTGAAAAAAGCAGGCATCATTTTCACTCCTGGCAAGAAGTTGCGCGAAATGCTTGATACTGCGAAATATACAAAAGCATAGGCAAGCGTTCAAAATGAGTGGCTACTCAATTTATTTTAGTAGCTACTTATTTTTTTTGAGTGACTACTCATCACGTAACGAGTAGTTACTCAATTTTTTTAAGTAGCTACTCATGCTAAGGTGGCTAAGGTGCCATCTTGGGCTGGTTTTGGTAAAACGTTATTGGGTTATGGCATTCAATTCTTTTGATCGCTCAGCCAGCTTTTTGATTTCTTTTACCATCAATGGCTTATCATATATTCTAAAATCGCTATACATCGCATTTCTCAAATAAACATCGGATCTGAAAGGCGCTTTGCCAAGCCAGTTATAAACCGTAGGCGTGGTGATATCTTTGGGTTGAATAGGCGCTTTTCCTGTAACCAGCACCTGACCGTCAACATACACCGTACCGATACCATTCGATTGTACATAAGCAATATGCTGCCATTTGCCATTTGCAGCAGGTTTTCCGGTTTCCATCCCCACTACTTCATGTTCCCAACCGCCGGTGGATTGCTCGTACCGCTGAAAGTTAACCTTGTAGGCTACATATTCCCCCATAGTAGCATTGCAAAATTCGTGTGTAGAGAATGCCCAGACAAAATTCCCGTGTTTGGTTAAATCGGTCTGTGAGCCAATATACAAACAAGTCGCTATGGTAAAATCTTCCAGCGAAGTCACCAGAGTCCCGAAATCTTTTCCAAAATCGAGGTAGCCATTGTCACCCCCCAGATCCAATACTTTGTATTTGCCCAATGATTTCACGACGGCATCGTTCATCAATATTCCATCATGCTTGTTGCCAGTCACATCTCTGATAGAACTATTTTCTACGAATTCAAAATCAAGATGCACTTTTAGATGTTTGTCGGTTTTCTGTGCATGAACCAATGGTGCGAAGCACATCATCGCCACCAGAAAAAAAGTCTTGTTGTTCATCATATTCATCAATATAGTTTAAATAATTAACTCAATACGTTCTTTGATAAGTTATTTGGAGCCTGTTGACACCAATCCACCACAATAGTTTACCAATGCTTTTAGATCATCTTCGTTATCGAAACGGGTTTGATGATCCTTGACAAAGGTTTGTATCTCCGCTTCATGTTTCGGAAATTGTTTGGTAAACGTCTTTTGGTTTTTGATCAACACACGCTTTTTGCTATTGGGGGTTACCAGATAATAAAAATTATCCAGGGTGATCAATATGTCTTCTGTTACCGAGAGGTTAGAAGATTGGCTATCAATACCAGAAAAAGAAGTAACGGACGAAGTGGAAGAAACGCCTCCAAATCCTGCTTTTTTAGTATGTTGCGCCATCTTTCCCTTCCTTCTGACTTGTAACTGTATATTGTTGGAAGACAAGAGTTCTTCAACAAAATCCTTGTTATCAAACGGATAAAATGTCCGGTTATCGATAGTGACCATTGCCACATTAGGTACGTTGCCCAATGCCAATATCTGGCCTGTCGGGTCAATAAACTGCATTTCGCCAAGCAGCATATTGTAGTTGAGTTGACCACTGATTTTCTGTTGACCGACATAATATACGTATCCATCGGTAAATTTCGAAAACAGAAATTGCATCTGTGCCGATACCTTGTTACTTAAGTTATCTCCTGAAGTGGCTTGTATCACTTCCTTGTTTTGCGCATGTACCCAACCTACGATCAACGTTAACATGCCGGTAATAAAATACTTTTTCATTTGGTTAATTTTTGTAAAAAATAATGTTGCTATATTAAATCTGTGTTCTATTCATGAAAATTCCATGTACGATATTATCCGTTTAATCGGGTTTTTCTGCGAGCAATTCATCGACAGTTTGGTTGAATTCGGTTTTGAATGCTTCATAAAACTGACCGGTGGCAGGACCGCTGAATCCGGTATGTATTTTCCGTACTTTCCCTTTTTTGTCGATAAAAATGGTTGTCGGATAAGACATCACTTTGCTGATACCCGGCAACACCTTGGAAGTGGTTTCCTCCCCGACTTTTCCGGCAAACAATATATCGTAGGTGACGTCATAATGCGCTTTGAGACGCTCTAACTGTTGTTTGGCATATGCCATATCGTCCTTCCGCTCAAAAGCCAGGCCCACAATTTCTACGCCGCGTTGCCGGTTAGCCTTGTACCAAGGCACCAGAAATGCCGTTTCGTCGATACAGTTGGGGCACCAGCTTCCCAAGATAGAAACAATAACCACTTTACCCTGGTATTTCGGATCGGAAAGCGATACCATGCGGCCATCCAAATCGGGCAGTTGGAAACGAAGTGAGGTATAACCTTCCTTCAGTGAAGTCATGGTATAAGCATCAGGAAGAGTCGCATCGGGATTACGGGAAGCTTTGAAACGGGTAACACTGGTGGGCGTCAGCAACTCGGCAGTGAAATGATCGGCATCGGAAAACTGCCCTTGTATCAGGTAAGGCGTCATACCACCAAATGCCGACAATTGAAAACGGTTACCATGCACAGAACCTTCAAAATAACGGTAATCGCCCGTAGAGGTGAGAATGGAACCGGTGAGCGCACCATTTTCTGTTTGCCGGAAGATACCGACCTGTTTTGCCGAATCGTTGTCAAGTACGGTGATTTCCCAGGTGCCGTCGAGCGAAACAGTGGCTTTTTCACCATTATCGATGAAACGTGGTAAGATGCTTTTCTGGGCAGTAAACGGCACACGCGCTCCCGGATTGTTGGCGTATAGTTTGACCAGCATTCCACTCATATAATCGCCGCGCACCTGCGCTTTCATTACCGCATCGTATGCAGGGATAGGAATAAATACCGAATCATGACGGTAGGTAATTCCGGACAAATCGATGCGTTCCTCGTCATTGATGAGTGTGAACACCGGATTCGACGCCGCATTCGATACTTCAAACATAAAGGGAATTTCGTTATCCGGTACAACGAATACGCCACGCCATCTCCCATCGGTAAGCCGATTAGTCGGAGACGAACATGCTGCCAGGAACAGCATCATGAAAATGAAAAAGTTTCTCATGGCAATTTATGTGTAAGTATGCGTCAAAAAATAAAATGATTATACAATATTTATCCTAATACATAAAAATTTGTTTTTAAGGAACTTTCCCCTGCGACTCACTTCATTTTTTTGCTTGAACTAAAAAACGAAGCAAAAAAGTTCAAGACTGTGCCCGCTTCACTCGAAAAATTGGCGTTCATTGGCTAAAATCTTCAAACTCGCTCCTGCGTCGCTCAAACAGTGAAGATTTTTACGCCAATTTCACTGATTTTTCGGCTCATCGGACAAGGTCATATGAAACAAGGGCATGATAGGTAATAAATCGGATATCCATAAAAATAATTTATACTACTTGTGAGATCCAACCAAGTCCTTTGAGATTGCTCGACTATCGCTCGGTGTCATTCGGAATGACGTGCGTTATAGGCATTGTAGAGACGGGTCGCAACCCGTCTCTACAACTTAGCTCAACGCCTGATCCAAATCATCTTTGATATCGTCAATGTGTTCCAGTCCCAATGAAAGACGTAACAAATTGGGGTAAACACCTACCGATAATTGTTCGGCTTCGCTCAGTTGTTGGTGGGTTGTTGCCGCAGGGTAGGTCACAATGGTACGCACGTCGCCAACATTGGCTACATGGCTAATCAACTGCACCCGGTTCAAC
>JAVBMZ010000037.1:0-36816 GCA_031551935.1 Bacteroidales bacterium | reverse complement strand
GCCCACGATCATTTGGCGCCTTGTTCCTTCGATACGAAGTGTGATAATCCGTCCGGAATCGCCTCTTTGTAAGGGAATCAAATCAATAATTCCCCCGAAATCTATACCCGATTTGGTATGTATTAATTCGGCCAATTCCTGTTGTGCATAACTGACCTTCCACCTGAAAAAGTGTGTGGTTTCCAAGTCATAGTCATTGAGCACCTGTCCGAGGACAGCTTCGTCATTTGTATTGCAAAAGGCTTCCGGGACGCTCAATATCCAGCTACGGGCTTGTTCTTCGTCGCTTAGGTCGGCTGTTTGTGGTGTTGTATTGTCTGTTATGGTCGTTAGGTAAGGATAATGTATCGGTTCCCATGTGTTTTCGAATTTTTCTGTTACACCGCCGCAGCATTTGTAGAAA
This sequence comes from Bacteroidales bacterium, assembly GCA_031551935.1. Taxonomy (GTDB): domain Bacteria; phylum Bacteroidota; class Bacteroidia; order Bacteroidales; family UBA4181; genus JAIRLS01. The sequence continues at coordinate 36,413 of JAVBMZ010000037.1, read as the reverse complement.
CGTGTATCACAGATTTTATCATCATAAGATAATACCATACCATGCGTCGCCTTGACTGCTTCTTTCACTTTAGGCGAGGCAATCCGCGTGATGCCCTGGTATCGTTGGCAATGATCATCGGCACAAACATCAAATAACGCATGTTCTTCGCGGTCGAACCATTGAATCCATTCTGTGTCGGTATGAATACAACTTTCTGGTTTGGCTTTTGGCGCTTCATTCTTTCTGTTTATTTGTGCCATCAGCCAACTTCGTGAAATAATCGCATGGGTTCTCAGGAACTCCGGTGATGCCGTGGCGCTCATTTCCGACGAAATAACACTTTGCAGGTATTCTTCTATATTAATGATATTGACGGCTATTAATTGTCCCTTATCAATCATGATTTTGAGCGCACCTCTGAAATTTTGCGTTTCTGTCCGTTCCCAATGGAAATTGATACCAATGGTCACCTTTTGCAATTCAATATAACTACTATGAGGTTGTTCCGGAAGGAAAAGTAATTCGTCAAAATATTGTTCCGAAAAGATGTCGAAAATATGATTGTTTTGATATACAAGGTGTTGTTTCCCCGTTGTTTCTTCAGATAGTTGGTTGCATCGAAACAATCCGTGCAGATTAAACTCGATGGCTGTTGCGGACATAATGCCGACTTGTATGGTTGGTTGATTCATCTGGTTCTGGTTTTGACATAGGCAAATATACACATCTTGATGTGTACCGATGCAGTGTGGCGTAAATTTTGATACTAAAATAGATTGTTTTGTTACAGGTAGAAAAACAGGTAAAGAGATGACTATTTCATTAAAATCCTGTGGTATCAGAATCCAAAAGTATTTATATAACATTATTGATGTCTCTTTTAACTTTTTATCAGGAACGGGTACAACGGTTTGCACGGGCAGAAAATGTTTGTGCCCGGCAAAATAACCGTTATGCATGGTTACGGTTGGCGATTATCGTGGCAACCATTGGTTTTGGTATCGGTTTATATACTATATCTGCTTGGTTGAGCATAGGAACAGTCATAGTTTTGCTCGTTGTTTTTGCCGTGTGTCTGCGGAAACACTTGACAAATATTGAACAACAACATCAATATGAGCGCCTTAAGGTTATTAACCAGCAGGAAATAAGTGGCTTGGAAGGAGATTATTCAGCTTATGCTTCTGGGGGACAATATATGGATTCGCAACATGATTACACATCCGATTTGGACATTTTTGGGAATCATTCTGTGTTTCGTTACTTGAATCGCACTACTAGCCCATCGGGTAGCGATATGTTAGCCAAATGGTTGAGTGCTCCTGCTGCTACGCAGGCCATCAGAGATCGGCAGGCAGCAGTGAAAGAATTATCGGACATGGTTGATTGGCGGCAGAAAATGCAAGCTGTAGGGCTTAAATATGAAGGTGTCAGCAAGGAATTGCCTGGTTTTTTTAGATGGTTGCAAAGTGACGCCGAGCTGTCGGGCGATGTGAAGCTATTACGGGTGATGCGCATCTTGCCTTGGATTACTCTTGTGGTTATTATTGCGGCTTGTGTGGGCTATATACCTTCTATTTTTGCATGGTTGTTGGTTGCCATTCATTTTTGCATCAGCGGTTCGGTGATAAAAAAAGTGAATTCACTACACCAGCAGGTTTCGCATAAAGTCGAGTTTATCAGCACCTATACGCAGTTGATTAACCTTTTTGTAGATGCCAGATTTACGGCACCTTATCTTGTGTCATTGCGTGAACGTTTTATTGCCGGCAAAGCATTGCAACAGATAAGGGATTTACAAAACCGTATTAAAAAGTTGGATTACAGGTTGAATATGCTTTTTATACCTGTCAATATATTATTTTTCTTCGATTATAAACATTTGGTATGGCTGGAGCATTGGCGGAGTGGTCCGGGAAAAGATTTACCCGGGTGGTTTGATGCTATTGCACAAGTGGAAGCATTGTCGAGTTTTGCCAACATGCAATGCAATCACCCTACGTGGGCAATGCCTGCAGTTCGGGATGATTATTTTGTGATAGAAGCAAAGGATCTGGGTCATCCGTTGATTTTGGAAAAGGAGCGTGTATGCAACGATTTTTCGTTGACAGGCGAGGGAAAAGTAGCCATCATTACAGGTTCGAACATGTCGGGTAAAAGTACTTTCCAACGAAGCATCGGGGTGAACATGGTATTGGCCTTAGCCGGAGCGCCGGTATGTGCCAGTTCTTTTACCGTCACTAATTGTCCGTTATACACCTACATGCGTATTGCCGATAATTTGGAAGAGCATACGTCGTCATTTTATGCCGAATTGAAACGACTCAAACAGTTGATAGACATTACAAAAAACGGGCAGCATGTGTTTTTTCTATTGGACGAGGTATTACGCGGCACCAACTCACGCGACAGACAAATAGGATCTATTGCTTTGGTGAAACAGTTGGTAAAACAAAAGGTGTCGGGCATTATTGCTACCCATGATCTCGCTTTAGGCGAATTGGAAAGGGAGTTGCCCGAATATGTGAATAATGCGCACTTTGATGTGCAGATCAATGGGGAAGATATGTCATTTGATTACAAATTATATCCAGGTATTTGTACTAGTCTGAATGCTTCAATATTGATGCGGAAAATAGGAATTGAAGTAAATGAATGAATGACTTTGGCACAGGTTTTGTACCTTTATCTTTACAAAGATTTGGAGATTATTTTGTGCCGAGTAGAGTAAAAAATAAATTGTTGATAGTCGAAATTTATTCTATAAGGCTTTAATAACAATTCTTTCATAAGGAGAGCTCCTCCTAATACAGAAATTTATTTTTAGCTCATACGATCTTACTTAGTGGTGTAAGATGAGAATTTTGCAAATTCGCCGTAAAGGCGAATTTGTGTTTTTAACCTATATGTATTTGGCTTTTGTTTGTTAGTTTCGCAGTTATAAACATAGCATTAAAATTATCATACATCGCAAATGGTTACTTGCTTTATCAACACCAAAGGACATGCCTTATCTCAGGTACAATTGGATAAATGGCTTTCTACTCCTTTTGTTTCAATGGTCTATTTACCTCAGTATGGTGCACATTTGACGGGTGCAAACGTGTTGGAAGACTCGGATTGGTTTTCCTCCAGGTCGATTCATGAGATGGCCTTACGTTGTCAGACCGAATATCTCTTATTATGTGATTTCAGTAAAACGATAGCGCTTGGGAAAAATTCCCTGAAAAGGATGATAGAAGTGGCGGCACAGACCAATTCTGATTGGGTTTATTCCGACTATTATGACGAACAGGATGGTTGCTTATGTCCTCACCCTACTATAGATTACCAAGCGGGAAGTTTACGTGATGACTTCGATTTTGGACGTTTGATATTGGTCCGTACACAGGCTTTTTGTACTGCTGCTGAACGGGTTCCAGAAGATTACCAACATGCAGCCATGTATCATTTGCGGTTGAATATAACGCAAGGAGGCCGTTTATTCCGTATCAACGAATATTTATATACTTGTAGAGAAAGTTTTGCTGAGGATGCAGAAGCGGCCATGTTTCAATATGTTGATACAAAAAACCATCTTGTGCAAGAGGAAATGGAACGCGCCTGTACCCAATATCTTAAAGATATCGATGCATGGCTTTCGCCGGTAAATATTCAGGCAGTTGATGTTAAGGAAAAGATTTTTCCCTATGAAGCAACTGTTGTTATTCCTGTGCGGAACAGGGTACGAACTATTGGTGATGCCATCCGTTCTGCAATGGGGCAGGTAACTGAGTTTCCATACAACATCATTGTGGTGGACAATCATTCAACTGACGGCACTACTGAATTGATTGCAGAACAATCAGCCGGTCATCCAGATTTGATACATTTGGTTCCCGATAGGACTGATTTAGGTATCGGCGGATGTTGGAACGAGGCGCTTCATCATGATTTATGCGGACGATTTGCGGTACAACTGGATAGTGACGATTTGTATGCTGTTCCTGATGCGTTACAAAAAATAATTGATTGTTTTTATGAATATGAGGCCGCTATGGTGGTTGGATCATATCGGATGGTCAATTTTGATTTGCAGGAAATACCGCCCGGGATTATTGATCATCGGGAATGGACAGCAGATAACGGCAGGAATAATGCGCTCCGCGTAAATGGATTTGGTGCGCCAAGGGCATTTTATACACCGATCATTCGTAGCGTGTGCTTTCCAAATGTCAGTTATGGGGAAGATTATGCTGTCGCTTTGGCTTTGTCCCGTTCTTTCCCTGTAGGACGTATCTATGAACCCGTTTACCTGTGTCGACGGTGGGGTGAAAATTCCGATTCTTCGTTGTCTATATCTCAATTGAATGCAAATAATTTTTACAAAGACAGGATGAGAACCATTGAATTATGGGCAAGACAACAGATAGTAGGGAATAATTATCGTACATAATTCAAAAAAAATAAAAATAATTCATTTTTCTTTGAACATTTACAACTACCGCGTGTTATATAATAAAGTTCTTTAAAATAGTGTTTTTAGTATTTTGAAAATTTATTTTTAACTTGCTTTGTTCGAGTTATATTTTTGTGTCATAATTGATTATTTCGATTTAAATATTTTTAACAAGGCAAATTTTAGAAGATGAAAATAGTTTGGCACGATAATTGTCCTATAGATAATAGAAGATTAATAAAACATAAAATAGTTTCATAGTAGCAGTAGTTTTTTCTCATAAGTTAATAGTTGTAAATAAAAAGAGCCATTCGGGAGAATCGCTCTTTTTTCGTTTTATAAAATTAGGTATTTAGTTCTTGATACATACTAACATATTGTTTTTTTTAGATTGAAACAATACGCTCCTCATATTTGTTTCTTATTGGATTGTGACAATAAATTTTGTAATCCAGTGGGTTCAGGATAAATAAACTTATGAAATGGTTTATGAGGATAATTTTACCAATTTCTGGACAAATATTTTTGTTGCCAATTTTTTGTTGTACATTTGTATTGAATCAATTGACGTAAATCAAGGGTTAGATCATGGACTACCATAAATTAGTGGAACCAGACCTGGTAAAAATATTGATCAAAGGCGATAGCAAGAGCGAGGATGCTTTTTGTGAATTATACGCTCGTTATCGCAAGCGATTGTATTTATTTTGCTTGACTTTTGTTAAAATGCCTGATGTAGCTGAAGATGTAGTTCAAGATGTGTTCACTACTATCTGGACAAAACGTTGGCAAATTAATGCGGATATGTCATTTTCATCGTATCTTTATACGATTACCCGTAACCAGATGTTGAAATTTCTGCGTCGGGCTAATTTAGATATGGAAGTTAAAACTAAATTGCAACAAGCAGGACAACCCATACATGGACCGGCCGATTTGCAATTAGAGGAAAAAGAGTACAACGAGTTGTTCAACAAAGCTATTAGAGAACTGTCGCCAACGAGGCAACGTATTTTCAATATGAGTAGGCAGGAAAACATGAGCCATAAGGAGATCGCCGAAGCGCTGGACATATCTCCTTACACAGTACAGGAGAATATCTCAGCAGCTTTGAAACATATCAAGACATATTTGACCCAGAATGCGGATATGTATTTTAAAATATGGGTGCTTTTTTGGTATTTTTTTCAAAAATAGTCATGAGCCAACAAGATACCCGTATTAAAAATATCATCAACAAGTACATTGCAGGCAATTATACCCCTGATGAGCTTGACCAGTTGTTGATGTACTTGGAACAGGAAGACACCAACCTTTTCGATCAGGAATCTGTCGAAAAATGGGAATCTTTAGCTGGTTGGCCAGAAACAAACAGTGATGCAGAAAGAGCGACCCTCATGCGCGAAGCGCAGCAGATCATACGATCATCCACCACATCCGGTAAAGGAAAATCTTCTGATACAGCTAAACGTATTCGTATAGATTATATTTGGAAAGTTGCGGCATCGGTAGCTATTGTTATTTCGTCTTTTTGGCTTTTTTCAAAGCTCAGTTCATCTGGTACCAAGGCAGAAATTACATATGCTGTTGTAACTGCCGGAAGCGGCGAAACAAAAGATGTCGTTTTGCCTGACGGATCATCTGTTTCGCTCAATTCGGAAAGTAAACTGGAATATCCCAATCAATTTACCGGCGATACACGTACGGTGAAACTATTTGGTGAAGCCTTTTTCCAGGTTACATCCGACGACAAACAAAGATTTATTGTGCATTCGCCCAACATGGAAGTGGAAGTAATCGGAACATCTTTTAATATCCAAGATTACAATAATGACGGTATATCGGCCATAACTGTTTCCACTGGGAAAGTGATGACTAAATCTGGCAATAACGCCATGGATTTGTCGGCCGGCGAACGATTACTGGTCGATAAAAACGCAGGAACATTCGATAAACAAATAGTGGAACCTGACAAATACAGTTTGTGGCGTAGCGGATCGCTTTATTTTGACCATACTCCTATGGCCGAAGTAGCCGAAGTTCTTCAGCGACGATATAATGTACATATTACATTGCAAGGCGATATAAACACCACTGTGTCGGGTGAACATGATAACAAGAGCCTTGAAGCGGTTTTGGAATCTATTTGTTTTACCTCTGGGTTGAAATATAAGAAAACAGCTAACGGATACATCCTTTATCGCTAACCTATTCTACATTAGCTCTGTATTGATGTTGTCAATGCGTTATTGATATTTTCTAACCGTCATTCTTTTTTGCCGGAAGATTATGTCGTTTCGAAACCAACCTTCAATGGTTCTGTTCTACGTATTTTCATGCGGTTAGTGTTTTCCGTAGGAACCTCGTCACTTAAGTAAAATACCAATTCCATATTCTTTTCTGCAAGATCAGCTGTATGCCTCCAAAGTGTTCGTTGAGGTAATCTGGATTCTATACCGGCCTTTGCGTCGTCAATGAATGCACAAAGCACTGTGTCAATAATGTTTGAGGCATCAATCCTGCTATACTTGCTGGTGCGTTTTGCCAAGGCTTCGTCGAGGATATAACGCCGGACGAACGAGTTATGTTCCTGCGAACGATCTATGGCAGGAAAGCTTTCATGCGAAGGATATTTGGACACATGGTAATTGCTGAGTATCAATGGTTCATTAGGCTTCGCGTCGATGAAAACAAAATGGCAAGTCTCCGGGTTTATTTCGAAGATGGTAGCATTGCCGCTCATATCTGCAATTAACCAATGTAATCCCAATGAGGCCATCGAAAAGCGATGGGTTAGTAATTCCATTTTGGCTTCACCCACTGTGGCACATTTCATAGCAAGCATTTGCGGTAACTGGCAAATCGAAAGTCCGGTCATATGTTCTCCCGAAAATTTAATATCTTTTGCGACAGGAGCGTCGGGATCGGCAAGTGCTGTGATGAATAATCCTTTCTCATTCATTACCTCAAGGAATGGGTTTAACAGATTATTGCCGCTTACTGATAAGGTGGCATAACCGCCATCGGTTGGACGTACCTCCATCACGAACGAACGATCGTTGAAACGATGTTCTCCTGGCTGTGGTTTGAGATGTTGCCATTCCGATGGTGTTACTATGTACCAGTCATAATTTCTTGCCAGTATGGGATGGCCATCTGAGGTGGTCGAAGGCGGGAAAAACACTGCCGAACACCCCACTCCATAGCTATCGTATGGCAAATCAGAAGTATCATAAATAGTATTGTAGGCTTCCAAACCAAAAGCTTTAGCGACACCCAACGCCCTTTTTTCCATTTCGGGCCAGCTCCGGTTGAAATATCTCATGCGTGCCCGGGAATGGTGTATGTCAGCATATTTCAACAGTTGACTCTGATAATCCGATTGGGCTATTTCGGCTAGTGTAAATCCGATTTCCTCATTGGTGCCTGAAAGTACCAGATGACGAACGGACATATAATCTCCGGCTTTTGGGGGTACTAAATAATTGTCTTTTATAAATAAAGACTTTTTGGAAGAAACATTATCTATCATAACGGTGAAAATAAGATTTGACGCGCTTGATAGTTACTCTGAACTACTTGTATTCCACTTTTGTGATGACGCGTTACTAAAACTAAAACATCATTTTCTCAATTTTGGTTTGGCGTAAAAAAATATAAATATTTAATGCTTTTTATTTGGATTTTACGATTTATTTTCTTAACTTTACCAATGTGTAGTATATATGTTTAACCTAAAATCATGTCTTATGAAAGCCGATTTGATATATGGTAGCCATGATTTTCGGAGTAATAAAGCCAACAAAAGAATCAGGTATTCTACCAGATTCTTGCGGAGGGAGCAAAAAATTTATTTTTCCCGAAACAAGGCTATGGAAGAAAGTGTGAGGATGGGCGGGTATGAAGTTGATTCAATGCACTCAACAAAGGGACGTTTTGCCACTACAACCCAACATCCGATGGAAGGATTCAGCGAGTTTTGGATTGATTAATACAAACTCGGTGTGCAGAACCTACACAAGTTTCCTCTATATAAAAGGAGGTAAATTTTGAAGTTTTTGGGCCTGTTTGGAATTCACAACGCCATTTACAATGAAAGAAGTTAAATTACACCGTACTTTTTAAAGGGATTCTAAACAGGCTCGAAGTTTTATTTAAAAAGCTTCGCCAATACGGAAATACATTCCCCAATCATCACGTCCCACAGCACCATCTACGCCGATGGTTAGTTTATCTTTGGGTAACAGCATAAACCTGATACCTGCACCGCCTCCAGGTAACAAAGGACTCACTGTGTGGTTTTTATCTATTTCGAGGGCGAGACCGAAAAAAGCAACTATCCCCAACCGCTTATAGAACATCCAGCGAAGTTCGCTTTGAATGGAATACACTTGATCTCCCCGGTAGTTCCCCTTCGTGTAGCCCCTGATGTCTTTTCCGCCCACAACGTTTTCGCCTACAAAAGGTACGTTGTTTCCTAAGCTGATTTTGGTGGCGAATCGTGATGCCAGTACCATTTTCGGGTTGATTGGATAATAATAATTGATGTTGAACATGATACGGCTGAATATGCTGTCGTTTTTAAACCAACTCGGATTACCCGTAAAATTCAACATCCCATTAAGTCCCGAAATAGGATAGTATACATTCGATCGAGTGTCATAGTTTGCTGCTACACCCAATGAATTCAGATCATAAGCCTGTTCGGTTGTTGATCCATCAGGCATGTCGAAATTCACCTTCGTTCGCATCAGCGATAAGGTAGGTCCGATGTAAAAATGCGGGAAAGCTTTGATTAACGGATTCACGAAAAAAAATCCTCCCGAATTCACATAAGGCACTTCGATATCCATTGTACCATCATTATAATAAGTCTGGAAATTGAAATTCAGATAACCGCCGCCTGTAGTGACTCTGAGAAGGTCTTTCACCATGTATAACTGGAACATTCCCATGATATTCCATGATTTATTGGTGGTGTACGTTCCAGTGACCATCACGTTGGATTTTGGTGTAGCAGGATCGTCATCCAGCTTGAACAACATCATGCCCATGGCGCCAAAACCGAAGCCTGACGAACGGTTGTAAGACAATTTGGGTACTCCGGCAAAACTCGCCTTCTTCTCCGATTGGATGCTATCACTGGTTTTTTGAGAAAAAACTATCAAAACGGTAACGCATAAAAGTACAGCGATTACTAAAGTTCTTTTAAGATACATGAGTCTCTTTTATTTTGATGATAGCACATAGGCTTGATCTGTTTCGATGATATCCGGCTTTGCGTCTGTTAATGACATATTGACAAACGCAAAGAAGTATCCGCACGTTTATACCTGTATATGATAACAAAATCTGCAAAAATTCGTTCAATCCATACTATCTATGGAGAACTTCCGGATGATTACTTTTGGGGTACAATATTTTTTGCTTTCAATTCCGAGACAATTGACTTGGTAAAACTTATAGCTAAGTCATTTGCGTTATTGGGATCGTAGCTACGGGTCTGGCTTGAATAAATCAACTCATCATCATCTATGGTGTAGATATCAGCTTCCAATACCCAGTTGGTAGAAGTGGTGTAATACCCCGGTGTATATGCCCGGTCGTATACATACCAATACCTCCTGTAAAAGCGGTAATATCCCATATACGGGTACGCGTAATAAGTGGGTGGCACATAATTTCTTTCTTTTTCCTTTTGCACCAGTGAAACAATCATCACCGCGGTATAATCTGATGTATTCAATGTTTTGACGATATCGTCTTCTTTCATGCCTCTAAGCCGTTTCGGGCCAAAAACACTTGTGGCGGTATTGGCGTTTACTCCATCGGAATTTAACGTTTTGGTCATTGTAAGCTCTATTTGATCGCGTACTTCCCTATCGGCCATAACACCTAATACAAGTACTTTTTGCATGGCTCCCGTAGGTGGATTACTGATACTCCATGACGAGATGACCTTAGTGCTGGTGCACGAATTTACTGTCAGTACAATGACAATAAATATATTGAATAAAATATGATTCCTTTTCATTGTTTTACTTATTCCAATTTTTTACTACAATATTAATATCCTCCTTCGGCAAATTGCTGTCGAAAGTTAATGTCACGGTTTTTTCTTCGTTGGGGAAAATCGTAAAATAATTATCCGAATAAAATACCGGCAATATCCGTTCGCCCGTTTTCTTGTTAAATACCGACACACGATTGAAGAAACTGATTCTATCTTTGGTTTTTATGTTTACTAAAGCGCTGTAATGTCCATCCTTTTTTTCGAGGTTGGTACTCACAGTAGCCTGTGAGGCCGGCATGTTCTTTAGGGTCGTGTAATCTTTAGACTGCGTGGTGAGCCAGTACACATTGTCTGAACATTTCATCTGATCACCGTCAGTGAGTTCCAAGCGTAAAAAATATGCTCCTTTTACCTGTGAAGGCACTTCGATGGAGAAAAGAGCTTTTGAACTATTGGCTTTCATCTGCACATTTTTTTGCTCTTGTTCATGGAGCATTTTTCCGTCCAACTGATAGATACGCATCCGTACAGTACACTTATCCATATCTTTCAATGTAATATTCACCGCTTCCGCTTGTTTGGTGCGGTAGTTATATTGCACATGCATTGGTTTGCCACCCTCGCGGACACCGTAATAACAGGCATTCACGTCGAGGTAGTAATCGTACATCTGTCCGCGCAAAGCAGTCCATGGATTTTGTATTTTCCAAATGATCATTCCTGTATACCAATTCCACATGCTCGAAGCCCATCCTTCCATCAATGCACGGTATTGCTCGAAATTGAGTAACTGAGCGATGTCGCAGAACTCCTCGGTGGTCTTCGGTTTGGCATACCGTTCAATAAATTCTCCGTAAGGAAGATATTTGTGGTATTCCCACGTGGAGTTGACCTGCTTTCCTACCTGAGGGAAATCATTGTAGTCCTTCTCATCCAGGATGGCACGCATGGCCGCAGCTTCGGGCACACCTACCGATCCCAACTCAGGGTTGAATGGACTTGACCTAAATGTGAAGAAATATTCGGGTTCTTGTATGTTATAAGGACCATCGCCGTTACCACCCATATAATTCCGTGTAAACGTGGTGTCGGTGGAGAAAGGTGCCAGATAGCGGGTATTGTCATACTTGGGCATTATTTCGTGATGCAGCACTTCAGCAATATCTGCAGGAGCAGGCCATTCATTACCACCGCACCAAATAGCCAGGCTTGGATGGTTGCGAAGCATCTTTATTTCGTCAATTACTGATTCAATGAATAATTCATGATTGTCTGGGTATTGTTGCCGACGTTCCTGAGACTCTTTTTTCATTGGGTCGAACCAGGCACCATTGCCATCACCCGAAATGGGCAGATCTTGAAATACCATCATTCCGTATTCGTCGCAGGCATTATAGAATTCGGGGCGTTCGGGAATAGCGCCACCCCATACACGGATCATGTTCAGGTTCATGTCGGCCAAAAAACGAACTTCGGTACGGTAACGCTCGGGGGAAAGTTGTAACATCCAGTCTGACGCAATGTAATTTCCACCGCGTACAAATACCTTCTGACCATTCACGTAGAAAGTACGCCCACCATTCTTCGGATCTTTTTGGGTAGTTACTTCCCGGATACCAAACCGGATGACCTGTTTGTCCATCGTATTTCCGGCATCGTTGAGTACCGTCAATGTCATATTATACAACTCTTGTTTACCCATATGATTAGGCCACCACAGCCGGGGATTTTTCATATCCATTGGAGGCAAGCCTACTACCTTTTTTTCATACGGAGCCAACTGAACCTTTGCGGTTAGTTTTCGGTTTTCTACTTCGTAATTCACTGTTGCTGTCTGTGTTTTAGACGTAAGATTTTCCACCTCGGCATTTACCACCAACGTGGCATTTGCTTGCTTGTCACCCGGGGTACGTACGCCCGGCACCTTGGTAATTACCTGCGGATTCATTATTCGTATGTTACCTGTAGTCGAAAGTGTCACTTCGTCCCAGATGCCGGTATTGCGATCACGTATGGGAGCTATCCAGTCCCAGCCCGGAGTACACTGCATAGTGACGTTACGGGCTATCATTCCGTCGCCAGCCTGTCCTCCATTGGCTTCTCCGGGAATATCGGGTGGATATACAATCACCGCAAACGTATTGATGGTATCCCCTTTTACGGCATCTGTAATATCATAACTGCGCCGGAGGAACATCCCTTCGTGCGTTGTGGTAGTGATGCGTTTTCCATTAAGGAATATATCCGCCTTATAGTTGATGCCTCTGAAATTGAGCCACAATCGCGTATCTTTCTCTATTTTTGATAATTGGAACTGATTGACAAACCAATAGGTATAAAAATCGTTCCCAATATGGAAAATATCTGGGATTAGGTTGTTGTTCATCCCGTAATATGGCGAAGGGATCAATCCATTATTCAGCAGTGAGGTGAGCACCGTTCCCGGTACCGTAGCCTTCATCCAGCTACTGAAATCTTGCTTACTGCCAGATAACACTGCTCCGTCCACCATCACATAACTGGCCTGTCGAGCTACCCAATTACGGTTCATCTGTACGTTGCCACCAATGGTGGGAATGCTGATACGGTCTACATTTTCTGTGCCCCACACGTGAAATGCAGTACATATAAGCAAAGCAGAGAGTGATATTTTTTTGATATAAGTATTCATGTTTATTGTTTTTTTGATATTAATATTAAACAGTTAATATTATAATAAGGTTTTTATAAGTACATATTTTTTTAGAAATCAAGTCTATGTATATGTGTTATTAAAATGATCAGCTGCTTTTTATTTAAGACAAAAACATTTTGTACTGGCTATCTGTTTTTATATAAATGAATTTAGTGTTGTTAGTATTAGTCATATAGTTATAAAAATTGTATTATGAGAACACTTATTGGATGGATCATGATGATGTATTTTGCAACGTCAGTTTTTGCGCAAACAGATTCAACCAAGTTATCCCAACAAGGATCACCGTTGGGTAAAGAGGAAAAGAACAGGAATGTGGCGCTTAATGCATCTAGTAACTCGGGCCCACGGGATATTAACACCGGTATACCCTCCAATGTTGGCGGCATCAGTATTATGGAAAACGGTTTACCGGTCATTTACTATCCTTGGCCGGAATCGCCTGTTAATGTATGGCGACAAGATGCTTCCATTGAAAAGTCTCCCGTATTGAAAATCGGCGAAGTGGCCGTTCTCACTGGGGTAGTGGGTTATGCGGTGGACAGTTATACGAGAATGCCCACCGATACTTTTCGAATAAACGGTTCGGTGGCTACTAACCGATTCGGGCTGTTGCGCGGATCGGTGTATCTGTCAGGTCCATTCAAAGAAGGGTGGTACTATACGCTTGGCGCTTCGGGAAACTTTGACCCTGCGACGTATGATCTTGGTTTTACGAATTTCTCAGATCGTACGCAAATTTACCGTGCAGGGTTAACCAAAAAGTTTGATCGGGGCTCCGTTACGCTGAATTACAAATATGCACGTTCATGGTTGATCTCTAATTATGCACCGTTCATTTATACATCCGATGGCGGTTCGAAGGAAACGCACGGTTTTCGTATCGGTCGCGACTCTTACGATCTGATCGATGGGAAGTATCGTTCAGTGAATCTATTAAATGGCGATACTACGTGGGTGGATATGGCAAAGAATGGTATAGATATTTCGCATACCATCGACCTGATGGGTGATTATCAACTTGGTAATAATATGAAATTCAGCTATATCATGCGCTATCATACCACGAAGAATAGCGGTACTTATATCAATCCGTTGAGTGTGTTTACTCCCGATCCGGCAACTGACCGTTTTACTTATTTCGATACAGGCGATCTATACACGGACATGGTACAGATGGTGGAAAACAGCTATGTGACGCCTTTTACCATCAATTCGTTTACGTCGCGTTTCGAACTTACCGGCAACAACAAGACACATAGTTGGCGACTGGGGCTGAACGAGTGGTTTTATAAGGAAAATAGGTATCAATCAAACACCACCAAATATGAACAAGAAGTGGCAGTGCAACCTCGTAAGCTAGTACATGAGGTGCTTTCAGGTGAAATGTGGGTGCCAGCAACCGACTCGCAGGGATTCTATGACTATAATGTATCAAGCGAATACCACAACGGGTTCGAGAATAAACTGGCTGTTTATGCTACAGATGATTGGGATGTGTCGGACTACATCTCACTCAATGGTGGAATACGTTTGGAGTACCACAAGTTGAAAGGCGATTATCTGCCTTATGCTCGGCCCGTACCATTGGGCACACCCCCGGTCAATTTCGATAACAATTGGTTTCTGGTAAGGGCTACGTTAGGTGGCGTTTTTAAGCTCACCCAATCATTTGGCTTTTGGGCCGAAGGAACTTACAATGAACGTGTAGGCGCTTTGGAAGATTATTCGGGGTCGGTGGAACCCGCATTGAAAACACGACGCACCCCGATGGGACAGGTGGGTATCTATTTTAATCATCCTTGGGTCAGTATCGTTTCGGCATACACCTATATTAGAAGCACCAACTACCAGTCGCGCTTGTCATTGGTCAATCCAGACGATCCGAACGAAAGTGTGTATGAAACGGTTTATTATGACATCAGTACTTCAGGCTGGACTACCGATATTGTTGCCACACCATTTAAAGGATTTAAATTACATTTCCTGATCACCTGGCAGAATCCCGTATATAAAAATTACGCAGTGACAGCCTATGGACAGGATTACGATTATAACAACAAAAATCCCGGCATTCAGAAAGTCCTGTTCGAAATTGATCCGAGTTATACTTTTTGGAACAACAGGATGAACGTTTGGCTCAGCGCTCGTTATTTCAGCAAGCAATACGCTAACCTCACCAATGTGCTTTATTTTGCACCCCACTGGGAGACATTTGGAGGTGTTGGCTTCAAAATCAATAAACATCTGAATGTCGGAGTGAGTGTTACCAATATTTTGAACCAACGTGGAGCTTCAGGGTCCATCCAAGGTTCGCAATTGGTCACTGATCCTACACCATTTTATAATACAGTAGTGGTAGGTTCTTATATCATTCCGTTTACCATTGGGTTTAATTTAGATTTTAATTTTTGAAGTGAGATAAGGAATGAGTTTCAAAACAAAGTTTATCAATCTGCTTTTTATAGAATCCTAAAGCCTGTAACTTTAAAATAAAGCGTAATCATTTACGGGAATTGAAGCCACCATACTAAGATAATAATATCAATTGAAATTTAATATCAATAATTAATAATAGAATTTAGTCATGAAAAAAAAACCTGATCAAAAGACTGGAAACGAATATGATATACATGATTTACCCATTGTCTCTTATGATGAACCGATGACGGAAGACTCGGCACAAAAACCCAGTACATCCATATCGTTTGAAGGTAAAGTAGTATTACTTGTAGAGCCAGAAATGTCCAAATTTCAATGTTACGAAAATATGCTTCTCAAAACGAATACTTCCGTTATCCAAGCAGGTAGCCTGAAACAATGGTTCGATTGGGTCAGTCAAACTGACCATATAGATATAGTGATTGTTGATGTAGGGATATTCAAAGAGAAAAATGCCGAAGTACTTCGGCAAATTCAGTCTTTGCATACTAACCCACCCATGATATTGATTGTTGATAAATATAATGATCATTATCTTCGGATGGTTCAGGGATACCATTGCGATATTATCATTGAAGAACCGGTGGATTTTGAAAGACTGATAAAAGCTATAGAAAAGAGTATCGGTTGATCTCAATAATGATAGGATGAAGAAGCGATAAATGCAATTTTTATACCTTTATTGGATGCATACTACTGTTTCTTAATGATTATCCATGCCTGCATAAAGTTTTAAGATATACATGATAACAAGAGCCCGCTTTTGCGGGCTCTTGTTATCATGGACTATATGGTGCTGATATGTAATTTGATAAAAATTTATTCTTTTTTCAAAAGAAAATGATTTTTAGACCCCTGATAAGATATAGTTGTGGATATTATGTACAGAAAGAAAAAATGGAACATTCGGGCAATCATATCAAAGACATCATTGAAAAATTCATCGTGGGCATTTATACCCTCGATGAGTTGGAGCAATTGTTGGCGTACTTGCAAAGAGAAGAGTATGCGCTTTTGGAGACTGATATGCTCGAACAATGGGAAACCATATTACAGCAGCCTGGATTGGAAAGCGAAATAGAAAAAAAAGCTTTCAAATTTGAAGCATTGCAAATTGTTGGCCACGCACCTGTTATAGAAACGCAACACACCAAGGTACGACATATACTTCCCGGTTATTTTTGGAAAATTGCCATATTGCTAACCATCATCCTAACGGTAGTTTCTTCTGGTAACTACTGGTTTTTTGGTAAGCATCATGTTGCCACAATTACTACAATGGTCATGTATGATACCTTAACGACAGGATATGGCGAACAAAAGGAAATAATGCTGGCTGATGGCACTGTTGTGAATCTGAATGCAGGCAGTCAGTTGATTTTTCCCAACAAGTTCAGTAAAGATATACGTGAAGTGTATTTATTCGGCGAGGCATTTTTTCATGTAGCACCCGACAGCTTGCATCAATTTATTGTTCATTCTCCAGATGCTATGACAGAAGTGCTAGGCACATCGTTTAATATAAAAGACTACGTTAAGGACGATTATTCCGTAATCACTGTGATGACAGGAAAAGTAAATGTTATATCCAATGGAAGGACCATCGATTTACTGGCTGGAGAACAATTATATATGATGGATAAAGCCAGCGATTTTAACAAACAAATGGTAGATGCAGATAAATATAGCCAATGGCGAAGAGGGGAGTTATATCTTGACCAAACACCTATTTTCGAAGTTGTTAAAATTCTCCATCGACAATATGGCGTGGATATACTTTTGAAATGTGACAGCGCTGTGACGATTTCGGGCAGACATGATAACAAAAATCTCGAGGCTGTTTTAGAATCGATTTGTTTTACTACCAAAATGAAATATACAAAAGATAATAATGAAATTATCCTCTATAAATAACGTATGGGTATTAGTAAAAACAGGATTAATGATGACGAACCAAATTGTTCCATAATTAAAAGTCGATTTATGGAATAGCTGTGATGATTATTATCATAGCGTATTTTACCTGACTGAAAAAAATATAAACAGATGGAAAACATTAAATATTATACCGCAAACAGTAAGATTCAGGATGCAATACTCCTCAACTATCGTATTTCCGCGCAATTGGGCTTTTTCAAGATGAAGTTAAATTTTGATGCATCCACTACTATTGAAGAGCTTTGTTATGATAATAATATCCATCCGGATCTCTTTGTACTTGTCTCCAATTTGTATGTTTTTGATGATTATGACGCTGAGGGAGAGGATGCCTGTATACCGATAGAGGTATTGTTCGAATTTATACTAAAAGTACATCAATATTTCAACCATAGGGTAGTTGCCAGGGCCAGGCAGAAATTGGTTGAAACATTGGAGTTGGCGCCTGTCGAAAAGACAAACATACTTATGGAGTGTTTTGAACAACTGATGGAGAAAATCGTGAATTTGACCGTCGAGGTAGACCGATACATTCATTCTTTATTAGAATGTGGCATATCTTTGAAAATAAATCAAATACAAATGTTTTTGATGCAACAGGAAGAAATTGACAAGCATTTAGATGCATTTTTAACGATGCTTACGTACCATGCACCTTTTTTCCGTGATTTGAGGAAATATTTTCGAGTTACTTCCTATTTTCTTATGTTCCAGAAAAACATAGCATATCACCATCGCCTCAAATCGGTGGTATGGAAGAGGATTATGAAAGTACACAAAAAGATGGAGCGTATCTTAGCAAATTAATGATAAGATAGGATTCAAGTAAAATGGCGCAAAAAAAAATTAAATTAGCAAAAAATTGATTACCTTTATATAATAGTTTTCTCCCACAATTATCAGTTTGTTTTCGTTGCTTGAAATTCCGGTTAAATCTTCTTCTATTGTCAATTCAAAGAGCTTATTACAATGCGAACAAGATGGAATGGTCATCATCTTTCCTTTATCGCAAATAAGAACAAACTGTTCTCTGGAAAAATCATAGAAAATATTGTTAGGAACTTCCTTTAGATAAGATGTCATCCCCTGTTCGTCGGTATAGTTAAGCTCTCTTTCAGTCCAGACATTTCCTTGAGAGGAAAATATCAATACAGGTAACCCATCTTGATTTTTTCCCGTAACGGCGATTTGATTTTCGGTTACAAGAACACTTGTGAAACGACATGGTTTGTAATAACCCGAATAAAAATTATTGAAATCAAAGATTTTCCAGCTGACCCCGTCTTCAGTATGAATGATTTCCCCTTGGTCAGTTACTCCGTAGCATCTGGAAACCCCAGCGGATAACGAAACGATGTTTCCTTCCAATGCAAGTTGGATTTTTTCGAATGTGCCGGTTTCGTCGCCAATTAATAATTCTCCTCCGTCGGATCCTGCAATAATATAATCATTGAACGGCACAAGGGAATTGATATTTTTATGGGTTCCGCCATCAATTTTTTTGAAAACTCCTTTATCTGCAGAAATCAAAATAGAACCTTCATCTCCTACGGCGATTATCGTTTGACCGTGGGAGAGAAGGCTCTTAAATTCAACTTCAGGAAATCTTTCGGATTTTACGATGTCACCTGATTTGGAAATCCTGTCAATCCGCCCATTTGAACCAACTGCAATGAATCCGTCCTCATAGTTAATAATGGCATTGTACCCTTTCTTTTTATAGCCAGCATTTGCATCAATGACCATTGAAGAAAAGCTGCTTCCACCACAAACGAGGAGCAAAAACAATGCACTAATCAGAACAAACGGTGCTTTTAGATTCATTTCAGACCACTATTCGTAATTTTGAAATAATCAAATGATACTTCGAAAGGAGTTTCCGGTTGGTTACTTTGTGGCATTCTTCCGAAACCTCCCATTCTGGCAGGAACAGTACCATCACAGACGATAATTCCAGCCTGTATATCCTTCAATATCATATCGGCAGAACCAACGGTTTCAAATTTTTTACCGTCTGATGAACAGTAGGCAGTGTATGTGTTGCCTTTTTTTACTAGTCTAAAAATCAGTGTATTGTTATTTTTGATGATTCCTTCCATGCTGATCATTACCGATGATTTTTGCTCTCCGTCACTTTCTAACAATAATTCAACTGATCCAGGCTGCTCTCCTTGCGTGCTGGGACCTCTTCTTCCAAAGCTAGCCCTGTAAACTAACCTTACGAAATTATCATCGTCTTGGTAAGCCAAAAGACCTGCATTCTGGGAGAACCCGGATGGCTTACGGGAACATACAATTTTTGTTTCGATAGTCCAATCAGTATTAGCACTTTGCAGCAGAATGTTTTCGGCATCATTCCCTTTCTCAATGATATCTCCTTTTCCGCTTGTGATAAGTAATGATCCTGCTTTTTTCGACAGGCTCCAGTTTGTCGGATTTTCCCTAACCCAATTCCATTGTTTGCCCAATGTACCACTATTGAATTCATCGCTTGTTGATTTGATGCCGAAGTTAACTGAATACTCTTTCTTTTCGTACGTATTGTAATCAGTTAAAGCGATAGAAGCTGTTCCAGGAACTCCTTTTGCCTGAACTGCTTCTACAACAATAGATGGATCCGCCGAAGTGGCATTGACAATAGGTGCTTTTGAAGAGGATTCTTTCATCAGATAACTATATTGAACAATACTAGGTTTAAAACCCGGTATATTCTTATTGTTCACGGTGATGGAAGAAGCGTTAAGATCGGGCATAACTTTGATGGGAAAACTACTTGATTCCGTTTTGTCCCCAATGGTTACATAAGTTGTAATCGTGGCTACACCTGAATTTTTGGCAGTAACAAGGCCTTTGGTGTCGACAGTTGCAACGTTGGGATTATTGCTTGAATAGAAAACTTTAGTTTTAGCAATGTCATAAAAACTATCATCGGTCATAGCTGCCGTTGTGCTGGTTTGGGCTGTCGAACCACGTTTCATTACAACAGTTCCGCAATCAGCTACTACGGTTTTAAGTACAGGTTTTAAGGTACCGTTCATTGTAGTGGTTACGGTTCCCTTGATGTTTTTTGAAGAAGCACCGATTTCAAACACATATCTTCCCTGGTCGTAAGTCATTTTATTTGCTGCCATATCCCAGAACCAGAGATCGGAGCAATCGATGTCGATATTGACCGTTTTAGTCTGACTTGCGGGTATAGTCACCCTCTGGAAACCTTTCAGCCTTTTGATAGGTCTTTGTAAAGCCGTTGGACTATCTGGAGTTTTCATGTAAACCTGCACGACTTCGTCTCCGTCACAATTTCCGGTATTCTTCACATCCAAACTGACAGTCAGGTTATCGTTGGGAGTGATTGTGTTTTTGCTTATTTTGAAGTTACTGTATACGAAAGTAGTGTATGACAGTCCGTATCCGAATTCATAAGAGGCCTCTTTGTCGAAATACCAGAGTGTACGTCCATTTTTACCATTACCTCCGCGGAGTGTATAATCGGTAATGGCAGGGAGATCGCTGAGGGATTTATACCATGTAGCATTCAGTTTTCCGCCCGGGTTAATATCTCCGAAAAGTACTTCGGCAATGGCATTGCCTTGCGCTTGTCCGTTATAACCTACCCAGATGATTCCTGGGATATTCTGAAGATTTTTAAATTCTTCAACTTCTACACAGCCAAGTGTTTGCATCACAACAATAGTGTGTTGATTGACCGCAGCTATTGCCTTAATGAGTTCCACCTGATTGCCAGGCAGTAGTAATGTAAGCCTGTCTGCTTCTTCGGTAGCTGTTTTTTCATCGGTGCCGACAAATACAACAGCAACATCAGCCGATTTGGCTAATTCGATAGTTTCCTTGTCGATAGGCGCATTTTCGGGAGCTTTATAAACCAAGTAGAGTGTTTGAGTCCCGGTAAATCCAAGTCTGTTGACCTTTACTTTCATCATGCTGCTGGATCCATAAACACCTCCAGCTCGTACTCCAGCGGCAGTGGTAGCGTTCAACGTGGTGAGTAAGTTCCCGTCCGGAGAGCCTGCTCTTACTTCCACGATACCTCCTTCGGTTGGAATATTGAGGCTTATTCCGATTGTATCAACATCCACTAAGTCTATATTGTCATAGGCTGTCCAAGAGCCATCATCGATAGAACGAACCTGTGCTTCGGTTCCCATACCAACACCGACAGTTATGCCTTTCGATGCAGCAGAATATTTTGTAGCGTCATATTTAGCAACATTACCGTTGGCTTTCTTCAATTCAAAAGCGGCGACATAAAGTAGGTTACTCTTACTTGATGTATTACCGCCTGAGCTGAAGATCACTTCTGTCGAAAGACCTTTTGCTGAGATATATTCTTTGATCCCGGCAAACGGAGTAATCATATTTTCTTGTGCTGGTCTTCCCGAATAAGGACCTAATTCCACTTTATCGGCTTGAGGACCGATCAGAGCGACTTTTTTTATTTCCGCAGGATTCAGTGGCAACGCTTTATGGTTTGTTTTTGTCACTATTTCATTTTTCAATAAAACGGGGGTTTTAGTGGCAATTTCCCGAGCGAGCGATTTATTGGCAGGTGAGCTTACCATACTTGGCAGATATTGTGCGTAGGGTACTTTAGCAGGAGGGTCAAATTCTCCTGTCCTCATTCGTATGGTGAATATATTCAAAAGTGCACGATCAATGTCATCCATAGTGATAAGGCCTTTGTTCAGTGCGCTGATAGCGTATCCCTGGTAAATGCTACCACAGTCAGAATCAACGCCTGCTATAAGCCCCTGAGCTGTGGCTTCTTCTGGCGTCTTGACGTAATTGTGACCGGTTTGAATATCCTTTATGGCGGCACAATCGCCTGTAATATAACCTTTCATGCCATATGTTCTTCTGGCAATGGTGTCGAGATAGAACTTGCTGGCTGATGTGGGAACACCGTTTACAGCATTATAGGACGACATGATAGAAGGCAAATTGTCTTGTTCGATCAGACTTTTGTAAGGAGAAAGGTAAAATTCCCTCATATCTCTGCTATCCATATTTGAACTGCTTATGTGGCGGTCAAATTCACTATTATTGGCGAAATAATGTTTAGCACTTGGTACTGTTTTCAGGTAAGTAGGATCGTCACCAATGAGTCCCTTGACAAATCCACTTGCAATCTGCGAGACAAGAAAAGGATCTTCGCCATATGCTTCACCAGTTCTGCCCCAACGTGGGTCACGTATGGGTTCTACGACTGGCGACCAATAAGTAAGCCCTTTCGTTCCTGTTGCAAAGATAGCCCGGGCTTCATCCGCTATTGCCGCTGCAGTACGTTGAACGAGTGCAGGATCCCATGTAGATCCCAATGCTACGCTGTTAGAAAACGAGGTGGGAGCTACCAGGCCGACACTTGGGTTTGCTCCTCCCAGTACTCCGTGCAATGCTTCGCTCCAGACATTATATGTTCTCACGCCAAGCCGTGGAACGGCAGCCATGTTGTTTCCCAGAAGGCTTTGTTTTTCTTCAAGGGTAAACCTCGAAACAAGATCGGCAGCCCTCTCTTCAAAAGAGTAGGCAGTATTCAGGTAGATAGGAATTTTTGTTTTCGGAGTTTCTGTATCTCCCGGTTTGGATGCCGTGAAAAAGGCAATACTCAAAATTCCTACAAAGGCAATCAGGCTTTTTCTTAGAAATCTACTTTTCATGCTCGTTTATCATTTAATGGTTTTTATTGGGTTGTTTTAATTTTTGTTCGTAAAATCGTCATCTTCTTTGAGAGAAATCGACAATAACGTTGTCACTCCATCTTTAAAAGTTTCTAAATGTGAAATTTATTGTCTTAGGATAGGCAAACTTTGTTTGCAATTTATTGAGTTTACATGGTCGCATTGTTGCACATCACATGGTATCAATCTTGTTGAAAATTAATGCATTTCTAAATGGATTAAGTTTTTTCTACAAAAAGTGATTATTTAGATACTTAACTTTATAAGTTTGTGATCTTGTTGTTGAAAAAATATTGATACCCAGTGTTATATGTTTTTATAAACGGACTTCATAGACAATCAATCTTCAAAGATACTCAACTTTTTTCACAGTAAAAAATGCAAGCATTCCTTAAGAAATATTATCTATAACCTATCATATATCATCAATGCTGAAATTTGGTGAAGAATATTACCCAATGTGGTAACAGAAAACTGTTTTTTGTATCATTGAAAGCAATCATAAGTCCAATAATAATTTTTCATTTTGTTTTTAATTTTCTATTTTGATGTTACCTTTGCGACCACAGAATTTAAAATAGGTCGTGAAGCACAAAGATGTCATCCCCATTTTGATAATTACATTTGTTGTAATGTTATTTTCCATTGGAACTACTAAATCAATGAATGTTTCCGAAGGTCCATACAAAAATGGAACAATCGTCTATCATTGCTTGGAAATCTTGACCACCGAAGCATGTTTGACAATTGAACAAACAATAAGTCGATTTGACGAGGCTGTGGTGAAAATAAGCCACTCGGAAGTTGTTAAAAACTGTAACAAATCGGTTAGATGCAAACTTTTCGACAAAGAATATTGGCAAATCAAACAATATATTGAAAACTATATCTTCTATTCACACATTTTACCTCGTCATCATTCAGATTTAGATGAACTGCGGCGATTGAATGTTTGATTGATACCGTTCTCGGGAATTACCCGTATGTTTGGTTGAAAATTGATAATATTCATTTATTTCTAAGGTTTGTATACCGTACGTTTTTGGATTGGTGTTCGATTTCATATGTTACTTTATTTATCTCCTAATTCGCAATCATAAAGCTTATGTCCATTACATTGGCTATATTGCTCGTTGCTACCATATTTTTTGTAAGTGGTAAAATCCGATCGGATTTGGTGGCGTTATGCGCACTCATTTTATTGATGTTGTTCAATATATTGACGCCAGCTGAAGCCCTTTCAGGATTTTCGAGCAGCATCGTCATCATGATGGTAGGCCTATTTGTGGTTGGGGGTGGTATTTTCCGTACCGGATTAGCCAAAGTGATTAGTAGTAAGATATTGACTTTGGCAGGCAACAGTCAAACAAAATTGTTCATCCTGGTGATGTTGGTTACGTCGGCCATTGGTGGTTTTGTGAGCAACACAGGTACTGTAGCACTGATGTTGCCGATCGTAGTGAGTTTGGCGATGGCGGCTGATACTAGCCCCAGTCGTTTCTTGATGCCCTTGGCTTTTGCCAGTATTATGGGAGGAATGATGACCCTGATCGGTACTCCGCCTAATTTGATAATTGATAGTACGCTCAGGGATGCAGGGTTCGAAGGGCTTTCATTTTTCTCATTCTTACCTATTGGTTTGATTTGTGTAACATTAGGAATCATAACGCTTGGGCCTCTCAGTAAAATATTTCTTTCGAAGGACAAAGAATCGAACGATACAAAAAAAACGAAGTCGCTCAAAGATCTGGCCAACGAATACCAGCTTTCGCATAACCTGTTTCGCGTGCGGGCTATTCCCGGGTCGGCATTGGTAGGTAAAAAATTGCACGAATTGGAGATTTCGAAACGATACAATATCAATGTATTAGAAATAAGGCGGCGTGCCAATACCCAGAATCCTTTCTTGAAAACCATCAATCAGAAATTGGCGGGCCCCGAAACTGTTATTATAGAAAACGATGTCCTCTATCTTTCTGGTTCATTTGATCATATTCGATTGTTTGTGTCGGAAAATAAGGCTGACCTGATTGATATGCACGAATCGGAAGAGGATGCGCCTACTTTTTCAGGTAAACTTCGTTTTGATGAAATAGGAATCGCCGAAGTGGTATTGCTCTCCAATTCGCGGTTAGTAAATCAACCAGTGAAAAACTCCGGCTTCCGCGAAAAATATAAAGTTAACATTTTGGGCATTCAACGTCAAAAGCAATACATTTTGCAAGAACTGAAAGATGAGAAAATGCAATCGGGCGATGTGCTGTTGGTACAGGGCGAATGGAGTGATATTGCGCGATTGACCGAAGAATCTACTGAATGGGTGGTTATCGGACATCCGTTAGCCGAAGCATCAAAAGTACCTCTTGACCAGAAAGCGCCTTTAGCTGCAATGATCATGATAGGTATGGTTTTATTGATGGTATTTGATATAGTCCCGGCTGTAGTTGCCGTATTGATGGCTGCTGTTGGAATGGTATTCACCGGATGCTTTCGTAATGCCGAGGAGGCCTATAAAACCATCAACTGGGAGAGTATTGTGTTGATCGGTGGAATGTTACCAATGTCGTTGGCCTTGGAAAAAACCGGTACGGCAGCGTTGATCTCGAAAAGCCTGGTAGAAGGATTAGGAAGTTTTGGTCCAATAGTATTGTTGGCAGGCATCTATTTTGCCACTTCGTTACTCACACTATTTATCAGTAACACGGCCACAGCGGTATTATTTGCGCCTATTGCACTGCATTCGGCCATCGCAATTGGTGTCAGTCCTTATCCTTTCCTATTTGCAGTGACTGTGGCGGCCAGTATGTGTTTTGCCAGTCCATTCTCCACACCGCCCAATGCGTTGGTGATGTCGGCGGGTAGGTATACGTTTATGGATTATATAAAGGTAGGCCTGCCACTACAGATACTTTTCGGCATTGTGATGGTATTGGTACTTCCGTTATTGTGGCCATTTTAATATAGATTAGTCGAATAAATAAACAAATGTATAATGAGTAATTCAGCTTTATTCCTTGTGGTCTTTCTCACGGCGCTGTCATTGGTAGGTGCGGCCTTGCTAGTGGCATGGCTGGTGTCCCCACGGTCGTGGAATCCGCATAAAGGGCAACCATATGAATGTGGTATCCCTACAAGAGGTAACTCGTGGATGCAGTTTCGCGTAGGATATTACCTGTTCGCGATACTTTATTTAGTATTCGATGTTGAAACGATATTATTATTCCCATGGGCAGTCATCATGAAAGACTTGGGAAAACAGGGATTGTTGTGTGTATTATTCTTTTTGGCCATCCTTGCACTTGGATTGGCTTATGCATGGAAAAAAGGAGCTTTGAAATGGAAGTAAAAAATATACGTATCCGCAATATGAAGTACGAGGACTTCAACGACAATGAATACCTCGAAAAGTATGTAGATGAATTGCGGAAAAATGGAGTGAATATATTTGTCGGAAAATTGAATGACTTTATCAATTGGGGACGGTCCAATTCCGTATGGCCATTGACATTTGCCACTAGTTGTTGCGGTATTGAATTCATGTGTGTAGGCGCTGCCCGTTCAGACTTTGCCCGCTTCGGCTGGGAAGTGACCCGTAATAGCCCGCGCCAGGCCGATGTGATTTTTGTATGCGGAACCATTGTACACAAAATGGCACCCGTGTTGAAACGTCTTTATGAACAGATGGCCGAACCTAAATATGTGATGGCCATTGGTAGTTGTGCCATCTGCGGTGGTCCGTTCAAGAGTTCTTACCACACGGTGATGGGCGTGGACAAAATCATCCCGGTGGATGTATACATACCTGGTTGTCCGCCACGTCCCGATGCCATTCTTTACGGGATGATGCAACTGTCACGTAAAATCAAAGTGCAGAACTTTTTCAAACTGCCTGACCAACCACAAATCCCAGATACAATGGATAATAAAGATACGAAAGCCGATGGAAACAGTTGAAAAAAAACTTTTGGCACTTGGTTTTGCTGAAGTGACGCAATCGGACAAACAATTGAACGTTACCGTCTCCAAAGAGCACCTATACGAAACCGCCCGTTTCCTGAGACATGGAAGTCCGGTGATTTACGATTTCCTGATTGATATTGTCGGGATGGATTATGGCGACAGCTTAGGTGTAATTTACTATCTGTCACCGTCACAAAATCCGGAACAATTGTTGGTGTTGAAAACAAGTACCATAGATCGTGAGCAACCCGAACTGTTTTCGGTGCACGACCTTTGGGATTCTGCTTCAGTATATGAACGAGAAGTATATGACTTTTTCGGTATATGGTTCATTAACCATCCGGACATGCGCCGTATTTTTCTTCGTCAGGATTGGAATGGCTATCCGTTACGTAAGGATTATGATACCAGTCCTGAAGTTAATCCTGTTCCGTTGGACAATGAAGTGATTGCTGATATGGAGCGTACGCGTTCTATCACTATCAAGATGGGTGATCGTGTTGAAACAACTGATTATATCTTCGATAATGATGATTACGTGGTAAACTTTGGACCGCAACACCCGGCTATGCACGGTGTATTGCATTTGCGCGTGGCACTCGACGGAGAGAATATCAAGAAAATAGACCCTGTATTTGGGTATATTCATCGAGGTATCGAAAAGATGTGTGAAAACTATACTTATCCGCAAATATTACATCTGACCGATCGGCTCGATTATCTTTCAGGAACGATGAATCGCCATGCAGTATGCCTCTGTTGCGAGAAAGCTCTAGAGCTTGAAGTGCCCGAACGTGCACATTATATCCGTACCATTTTTGACGAATTGACGCGTATCGCTTCCCATCTGTTGGGTTGGGGCTGTATGTGTATGGATATGGGATCGATTACGGCATTTGTATATGGTATGCGTGATCGTGAAAAAATCATGGATATTTTTGAAGAAACAACAGGCGGCCGCTTGATGGCTAATTACAACGTTATTGGCGGAGTTTCACAGGATATTCATTCGAATTTTCAGCATCGGGTAAAGGAGTTGATTCCTTACATCCGAAAAATGCTGAAAGAACACCACTTGCTTTTCACGGGTAATCCTATTGCCCGTGGGCGTATGAAAGGTATCGGCCTTCTTACTAAGGAAAAATCTATTTCATTGGGAGCAACTGGTCCAAGTGGGCGTGCTTCAGGATGGCACAACGATCTTCGTAAAATTGATCCTTATGCTGCTTATACCAAA
The DNA here is from genome assembly GCA_031551935.1 of Bacteroidales bacterium. Taxonomy (GTDB): domain Bacteria; phylum Bacteroidota; class Bacteroidia; order Bacteroidales; family UBA4181; genus JAIRLS01. Next base: position 8,012 of record JAVBMZ010000037.1, on the reverse strand, counting down.
GTGGATTTCGAGGAAGTAGTGAGAGAGGGGGGCTTGACTTTCGATCGATACATCATCCGGTTGGATGAAATAGAGCAATCGCTTCGTATTATCGAACAATTGATCGACAATATTCCAGAAGGTCCGTATGCTGCCAAAACTAAAGCTGTGATACGCCTGCCAGAAGGAGAGTTTTTCCAACGGGTGGAGAATGCCCGCGGACAGTTCTGTGTGCATATTACCAGTAAGGGCGACAGATCACCTTACCGTATCAAATTCCGTTCTCCTTCGCTAGTGTTGGTTGGTGTATTGAAAGCTATTGCCACCGAGTCGAAAGTAGCAGATTTGATCATGCTCGGTGCATCGTTGGATTATGTAATTCCGTGTATTGATAGATAAAATCATAAAAATGACAAATGATGTTCATTAACCATTTATCATTAACAATTAACCATTAAATATGAGTTTTTCAAGTTTAACATATTGGATAGACCAAACGCTCCGAGGTTGTATGACTGACAGTTGGGCGCTGTTTGTTGAATTTGTCCTTATCGGTATCGCCATCATGGTGGTTTACGCGTTGATGGCATTATTTCTGATATATATCGAACGTAGAGTTTGTGCATGGTTTCAATGTCGTATTGGCCCTAATCGTGTAGGTCCTTGGGGATTATTTCAAACGGGCGCTGATATGATCAAGATATTACTCAAGGAACTAATCCGTATTACCCGTGCTGATAAATTCCTGTTTCGTTTGGCGTCGTTCATTGTTATCATAGGATCAATTTGCACCTTTGGAGCATTACCATTTGCCAAAGGGATACAGGTGATTGATTTTAACATCGGAGTGTTTTACTTGCTGGCTGTATCATCATTGGGTGTAGTGGGCATATTGCTGGCAGGATGGTCGAGCAACAGCAAATATACGATGATTGGTGCTATGCGAAGCGGTGCACAACTTATTAGTTACGAACTTTCGTGCGGTCTTTCCCTGCTGGCTATTGTTATCCTTTCGGGAACAATGCAATTGTCGGAAATTGTGGAACAACAATCCGAAATGTGGTTTATCTTCAAAGGACATATTCCGGCTGCCATTGCTTTCATCATCTATTTGATTGCGGGACATGCCGAAACCAACCGCGGACCATTCGACCTGCCTGAAGCCGAAAGTGAACTTACAGCAGGTTACCACACCGAATATTCGGGTATTCAGTTCGGTTTCTTCTACCTGGCTGAATATATGAATATGTTTATCATTGCAGCCATCGCAGCCACCATGTTTCTCGGCGGTTGGATGCCTCTGCATATTCCCGGATGGGATAGTTTCAATCAGGTGATGGATTACATTCCTTCATTTGTTTGGTTTTTTGGAAAAACCGGTTTTTGTATTTTTCTGGCTTTGTGGGTACGTTGGTCATTCCCTCGTTTGCGTATCGATCAACTGCTGAATCTTGAATGGAAAGTGCTGATGCCGATTAGTTTGGTCAATATATTATTGATGGCGATAACGGTAATATTATGAATTTCTAATTCCTGATTCCAGTATTCAATGATTTGAATGGTGTGGAATCTTGGAATTTTGGAATTCTTGAATTTTGAATTAGGAATTTTTGAATCATGATAAAGTACATTAAGAATATTCTTTTGGGCATATACCATCTGATGCAAGGTATGTATGTATCGATGCTCAATATGTGCCGTCCGAAAGTGACTGAGAAATATCCTGAAAATCGGGGAAAGAAAGTGATGATAGAACGGTTTCGGGGTTTGTTAACTATGCCGCACAACGAGAAGAACGAGCATAAATGTACGGCTTGCGGTATTTGTATGACCAATTGTCCGAACGGTACTATTCAGGTTATCAGTAAAAAAGAGATTGATGAAGCTACCGGAAAGGAAAAACGAGTACTTGATCAACATCTCTACGATTTAGGTAGTTGTACGTTTTGTGCTCTTTGCACCATCACTTGCCCACAGGACGCTATTACGTGGTCGCCCGTATTCGAACATACAGTATTCACACGTAGTAAGCTGGTGAAACAGCTCAACTGTGAAGGATCAAAGTTGGAAGTTAAAACCAAACAACCAGTAGAAAAATAGCACATGGTCAATCGAAAATCGAAAATCAAAAATCAAAAATAAAATGGGGACGTTAATTGTATTTTATAGCTTGGCTGCACTCATCATTGTATCAGCAATACTGGCTGTTACTTCCAAACGGATACTCCGGGCAGCTACATTTCTGCTGTTTGTACTGATTTCCACGGCAGGCTTGTATTTTTTGCTGAATTACCATTTCTTGGCCGCCGTGCAACTGTCGGTGTACGCAGGTGGCATTCTTATATTGTTCATTTTTGCAATATTGCTCACTAGCCCCAAAGGAGACCGTACCGAACCGGAGGACAAGAAGAAAGTGGCGATGGGTATTGTTGCTGCACTTAGCGGCTTAGTAGTCACGGCTATGGTGGCTCTAAAACATGTTTTTGTATATGCAAATCCTAATCCTACCATTGTCGGCGACCACGAAATCAATATGAAAACAATAGGTCATGCTTTGATGGGAACAGGGAAATATCAGTATTTATTACCGTTCGAAGTATTAAGTGTCCTGTTGTTGGCGTGTATTATCGGAGGAATATTAATTGCAAGAAAAAGATAATCAAACAATGGTTAATGGTCAATGAATAAGGGTTGATAAAATCTTTTAAGTCATTGGTCATTAACAGTTAACCATTAATAATTATTTTATGATACCAATGGAGCATTATTTGGTGGTGAGTTCCATCATGTTTTTTGCAGGAATTTATGGATTCATCGCAAGAAAAAATCTGCTTACCATACTGATTTCGATAGAATTGATATTGAATTCGGTCGAAATCAATTTCAGCGTATTCAACCGTTATCTCTACCCGGAACAAATGGAAGGTATGTTCTTTAGTCTGTTCGGTATCGCCATATCGGCAGCTGAAACGGCAGTGGCTATTGCCATCATCATCAATATCTATCGTAATGCACAAAGCATTGACGTACGGCATATCGATAAACTGAATGGTTAATGTCTAAGGGTAAATGGTCAATGAAGAAGAGTATTTCATTTATCATTAACCATTAAAAATTTATAATTAAATAGTTATGGAATTTACATTATTCATCATACTTATTCCCCTGTTCTTGTTCTTGGTGTTGGGGCTTGGAGGAGTCAAAATGAGCCCCCGGGTGGCGGGTGTTATTGGTACGCTGGGAATGACCATTTCCGCTATATTGTCATACATGGCAGCGTTTCGTTATTTTTTTGTGGAGGGTAAGGTCGACGGTGTTTTTCGCGAAATTATTCCTTTTTCGATAGAATGGTTACGTTTTACAGACAAATTACATATCGACCTCGGCCTATTACTCGATCCTATTTCAATAATGATGCTCGTGGTGATTACTACTGTATCATTGATGGTACACCTTTACAGTTTGGGATACATGCATGGCGAGCAAGGATTCCAACGCTATTATGCTTTCCTGTCATTATTTAGCTTTTCTATGCTGGGATTGGTTGTTGCCACCAACATCTTCCAGATGTATATCTTTTGGGAACTTGTGGGTGTTTCGTCTTATTTACTCATCGGGTTCTATTATACCAAACCTTCGGCGGTGGCTGCTTCTAAAAAAGCATTTATTGTTACTCGCTTTGCCGATTTAGGATTTCTTATCGGAATATTGCTGTTGTCATACTTTACAGGCACATTTGATTTTAATGCACTTACAACCAACGACGCCTTGTTGGTGATTAGTTCCACATCAGGAATTACCTTTATGGGATTATCCGTTGCTTCTTGGGCAATGGCCTTAATTTTCATGGGTGGAGCAGGTAAGTCGGCCATGTTTCCACTGCACATCTGGTTGCCTGATGCCATGGAAGGCCCTACACCTGTTTCGGCTTTGATACACGCTGCCACGATGGTGGTAGCGGGCGTTTATCTGGTAGCACGCTTGTTTCCAGTATATTCTTTTGCTGCTCCTGACGTGTTGACCATGATTGGTTACATTGGGGCATTCACCGCATTATTTGCCGCTGTTATTGCCATTACTCAAACAGATATCAAGCGTGTGCTGGCCTTCTCCACCATTTCACAAATTGCTTACATGATGGTGGCGCTTGGCGTATCGGGTTTCGGAGGACATGATGGGTTGGGTTATATGGCTTCCATGTTCCATCTTTTTACACACGCATTTTTCAAAGCATTACTTTTTCTTGGTGCCGGTTCGGTGATACATGCCGTACACAGTACTGAAATGAGCGATATGGGCGGTTTGCGCAAGTATATGCCTATCACGCACCTTACGTTCCTGATTGCTTGTCTTGCCATTTCCGGTATATGGCCATTATCAGGCTTTTTCAGCAAGGATGAAATCCTGGCTGCCGCATTTCATCATGATAAGATATTGTTTTTCACCCTGTGGGTTGTTGCCGGTTTGACTGCTTTTTATATGTTTCGCCTCTACTTCAATATCTTCTGGGGTAAACAAAAGACTTACGACAGCCACCATCTTCCACACGAGTCACCTGCCATCATGACTTATCCGTTGATGTTTCTCGCAGTGCTTTCGTGCATCACGGGTTTTGTACCTTTCTCTTCATTCATCAGTAGCGACAATATACCTTTTGCAACGCATATCGACGGAATAGTTGCATTTTCGAGTATCGTGGTTGCCATCGTCGGTATTTTCATAGCTACCAAGCTGTACATGAAGGGCGACGACAAACCTGCAAGAATTGCGGCTTCGCTGGGTGGTTTTTACCGCGCTACGCTCCATAAGTTTTATTTAGATGAGGTTTGGATGTTTGTTACCAAAAATATTATTTTCAAATATATTTCCATGCCTATTGCTTGGTTTGATAGACATATTGTTGACGGAACTATGGATGGCATTGGTTGGACAACCCAAAAACTTGCATCGTCCATTAAGATCATTCAAAGTGGTAAAGTACAATTCTATGCCTGGGTATTTGTGATAGGTACGCTTTTGATTACCATATGGGCTCTGTTTTTATAATGGTTAATGATAAATGACAAGTGGTTAATTGTGTGAGTGTATTGATAATTAGCCATTAACAATTAATAATTATTTTATGAATATTCTTTCATGTTTTGTATTAATCCCCGTGGTGATGTTGTTGCTGCTTTTCGTGTGCCGCAATATCGGGATGATACGTGCCGTGATGGTTACAGGTGCAACGGTATTATTAACGTTGGCAGCCGTGTTGTCTATACAGTTTATACAACAACGTGCAGTATCTACGGACGAAATGTTGTTTGTAGCTGATACTGTGTGGTATTCTTCACTCAATATCCATTATACAGTCGGGGTTGACGGTATTTCGGTGATGATGATCGTACTTTCGTCTATCATTGTGTTTACCGGCGTTTTTTCATCGTGGAATATGCCGCGCGAATACTTCATGTGGTACTGCCTGTTATCTATTGGCGTATTTGGCTTCTTCATCTCCATTGATTTGTTCACCATGTTCCTGTTTTACGAAGTGGCACTGATACCGATGTATCTATTGATTGGTGTGTGGGGAACCGGACGCAAAGAATATTCGGCCATGAAGCTTACCCTGATGTTGATGGCCGGTTCTGCTTTCCTACTGGTGGGCATCCTCGGCATCTATTTTACTTCGGGGCATTCGAGCATGAACTTGCTGGAACTGGCAAAAAAACAGATTCCAATGATGCATCAATATTGGATCTTTCCAGCCACTTTTGTGGGATTTGGAGTACTTGGTGCATTGTTCCCTTTTCACACCTGGTCACCTGATGGCCATGCTTCGGCGCCTACTGCTGTATCCATGCTCCATGCTGGTGTATTGATGAAACTCGGCGGATATGGATGTTTTCGTGTAGCCATCAACCTGATGCCCGAAGCTGCAAATGAACTTTCGTGGATATTCCTGATATTTACTGGTATCAGCGTTGTATACGGCGCTTTCAGTGCAGTAGTACAGACAGACTTGAAATATATCAATGCCTATTCATCAGTGAGCCACTGCGGACTGGTACTTTTCGCCATACTGATGCTCAACCAGACGGCTATGACCGGTGCAGTGTTGCAGATGCTTTCACATGGTCTGATGACAGCTCTTTTCTTTGCCCTTATCGGACTTATTTACGGACGGACGCATACCCGTGATATTCGTGAAATGGGCGGATTGATGAAAGTGATGCCATTTGCCTCTGTTTGTTATGTTATTGCCGGTTTGGCTTCACTGGGACTTCCAGGTTTGAGCGGTTTCGTGGCAGAAATGACTGTCTTTGTGGGTTCATTCCAACATGCAGATATATTTCATCGTGTGCTGACTATTGTGGCTACATGTTCCATTGTTATCACAGCAGTTTATATTTTGCGCACGGTGGGTAAGATACTGTACGGACCGGTACAAGATCCGCACCATTTGCATCTGACCGATGCTACGTGGTATGAAAAAATTTCGACAGTGGGATTAATAGTGTTTATTGCTGCATTGGGGATGTTCCCGTCGGGCGTGGCAGATCTGATTCAGCACAGTTTAGAGCCGATTATTTCGAAGTTGTTGTAAAATGACAAGTAATCAGTGAATAAGGTCATAAACATAAATTTTTGTGATTTTTTACTGCTTGCCAATCAAAAATATAAAATTGAAAATCAAAGATGATAGATTTCAGTGATTTCTTAGTGTTACGTCAGGAAATAGGTTTGATGGCCGTATTTGTTATCCTGCTTGTATACGACATATTTGCATCGGGGCGCGCCAAAGAATGGCTTTATTTAATAGCGTGTGTGTTATTTGGGATACAAACCCTTGCAGGATTTATCCCTGCTGTTTCAGCCACTGCATTTGGAGGTATGTATGTGAACACACCTATGACCATGTTGATGAAAAATATCTTGAATATAGGGACCTTACTGGTTTTTATGCAGTCGTACAAATGGCTTCGCGGAAGTTTCAAGCAAGGAGAATTTTACGTGATTACATTGGCCACCCTGTTGGGTATGTATTTGATGATTTCAGCCGGTAACTTCATGATGCTCTACCTCGGCATCGAAACCGCATCTCTGCCCTTGGCTGCCTTGGCTGCTTTTGAGAAATATCGTGAAAAATCTGCTGAAGCAGGCGCTAAATACATCCTGATGACTGCATTATCATCTGGCATTATGATGTTTGGTTTGTCATACCTTTATGGTGCCACCGGAACGATGTATTTTACCGACATGCAGCCGCTCATTGTTGGTCATGACCCATTCATCATTCTCGGCTTTGTTTTCTTTTTTGCCGGCCTGGCGTTCAAAATATCCATTGTGCCGTTCCATTTATGGACAGCAGACGTATATGAAGGTGCGCCCACCAACGTTACCGCTTATTTGTCAGTCGTTTCAAAAGGAGCTGCTGTATTTGCACTGATTTTTTCACTTTGGCAGGTTTTTGGCAATATAGCTGTGGTGTGGCATCATATTCTTTGGGGATTGTCGGTGCTGACGATTGTTATTGGTAATTTATTTGCCATCAGGCAAAAAGACATCAAGCGATTCTTCGCTTTCTCATCGATTTCGCAAGCTGGTTTTATCTTATTGGGTGTCATGGGTGGTACAGCCGAAGGAATGACTGCTACCGTGTATTTTGTATTGGTTTATCTGTTTTCCAATCTGGCTGCATTTGGTGTTATATCAGCTGTAGAAGGCGTAACAGAATGCACTGACATTACTGCTTACAACGGCTTATACCGGAATAACCCCAAACTTGCCTTCGTGATGATGATTGCGGTATTTTCATTAGCTGGAATACCACCGTTTGCCGGTTTCTTCAGCAAGTTCTTCATCTTTGCGGCAGCTGCTCGTGAAGGCGAATACCTGTTGGTATTCATTGCATTGCTCAATACAGTGATTTCACTTTATTATTATTTATTGATAATCAAAGCCATGTTTATTAATCCTGTTGAAGAAATGGTTGTGGTAAACTTCCGCACCGACGGGTACAATAAGCTGAGTTTGATATTATGTACTGC
>JAVBMZ010000014.1:0-4689 GCA_031551935.1 Bacteroidales bacterium | reverse complement strand
TTTTTTACATTTTCCATCAGGAAGCGGATTTTACCGCCATATTCATCGGGCGTACAATATCCTGTTGTGTCCGGGATGTTCACTACGGTGGCTCCAGCGGCAATCACCGCTTCTATTACCCGCGCAAGATACTCGTTTTCAGTACGTCCGGCGTCTTCGGCATAGAATTCAACATCCTCAACATATTTTTTTGCATATTTCACGCAAGCTGCCGCCCGTTGCAGAATGTCATCCTGGTTGGAGTTGAATTTGTGCGTAATATGATACCACGAAGTTCCAATTCCAGTGTGGATGCGTTTGTTTTTTGCGAAATGGAGGGCATCGGCTGCTACATCGATATCCTTTTCCACAGCACGGGTAAGTGCACAGAGAGTAGGCCGAGTAAGCACTTTAGATATTTCTACAATCGAATTGAAATCGCCGGGGCTTGAAATCGGAAATCCTGTTTCAATGACATCTACCCCCAACTCATCAAGTGCTTTAGCTACTTCGATTTTTTCCAGCGTATTTAATTGACACCCGGGCACTTGTTCGCCATCACGGAGTGTGGTATCAAATATGTACAATTTCTCACTCATGACATTTCTTGATTAATGGACAAAATTATGGTTTTTAATTAATTTGCTGATAATATACATCAAAAAAGCCATTCCCTGATTTGAGAATGGCTTTCCTGACTTTTTAATTTTTTAATACAGACATACCACCCTCTATCGCTATCTAATGAGAATTAGAGCGAAACCAATAAGGTTGAGGATGATACAACGATTCATGACCTAATTTTTAATTTTGGAACTATTCTACAAAGATACATAATTTTTATGTTATGCAACATCTTTTTTATTAAAAAATCGATCATTTTCTTTTTTTTTTGAAAAAATCAGTCAATAAAGCGGCGCATTCTGTTTCTAAAATACCGGATGTCAGTGTAGTTGTGGGATGTAATGGAGATATTGGATTTAGCGAAAAACCGCGCTTAATATCAGTTGCTCCATAAACAATTCGTGATATTTGTGTCCAATATAGCGCTCCGGCACACATAGTGCATGGCTCTAATGTCACATAGAGCGTACAATCTTTAAGGTATTTGCTACCCAGATACGATGCAGCAGACGTGATAGCCTGCATTTCGGCATGTGCAGTTACATCAGTGAGGGTTTCTGTGAGGTTATGTGACCGTGCAATACTGCGGTTGCCTGAAACAATCACTGCACCAACAGGTATTTCATCTTTTTCAAAAGCTTGTTGGGCTTCCTTGAGCGCTTCACGCATCCAATGTTCATCTGTAAACACCTAACGATAAAGATTAAAATGAACTAATAATTGTGCAACTTAACATATTTACTGAAATTTCTCGCTCAACAAACGTATTTCCACTGTTGGAGAAATTTTTTCATACAATATATTATATACCGCATTCACAATTGGTAAATCGATGTTGTAGCGTTGGTTGATTTCGTGCATACAAGCGGTAGCATAATAACCTTCAGCCACCATGTTCATTTCTAATTGTGCTGATTTGACAGAATAACCCTTACCAATCATTGTTCCAAAAGTACGGTTACGGCTGAACTGGGAATAGCAAGTCACCAGTAAATCACCTAAATAGGCCGATTGTTCCACTTTCCGTTGAGCAGGATAGCTTTGTTCGATAAAACGTTTGATTTCAGCAAATCCATTGGAAACCAGTACTGCTAAAAAATTGTCGCCATAGCCCAAGCCATGTGCAACGCCGGCGCAAAGCGCCACAATATTTTTGAGGATACCACCATATTCGACACCGTAGATGTCAGTCGAAATAATAGTTTTGATATACCGGCAATTGAGCTGTGTAGCCATCAATTCTGCCATTTCATGCTCTTTACAAGCTATAGTGAGATACGATAAGCGTTCCAGGGCGACTTCTTCAGCATGTGTCGGTCCTGAAACAACGCCAAACCTGTCGAAGGGTAAGTCGAAACGTTGGTTGAAATATTCGCCTACAGTGATGTTTTCTCCGGGAACAATTCCTTTAATGGCTGAAAAAACCAATTTCTCCGTAAATTTAACGGACATACTCTCAGTGGTAACTTTGAGGAAAGCGGCCGGAACAACAAACAACAAAACATCAGATTGTCTTACGGCTTCATCGGCATCGTCGAAAATTTTTATTTTGGCAGTGTCGAGCTGTATGGAGCTCATGTAACTGCAATTGGTCTGGTAACGCGATACTGATTCCCTGATTTCCGGTTCGCGGATGTACCAGTTGAGTTGCTTTACATTGTTGCAAAGCACCTTTACCAAGGCTGTAGCCCAACTTCCGCTACCGATAACAGCAAGAGTCATTTTCCTATTTTTAATTTTTTATTGAAGAGTTTGTACGCTTATCGATCAATGATGGTTCAAACGAAATTTTGCATCTTGAACTTTATCCGATCCAAGCTTTCACTTCATCCATGGATGGGTTTTTCAGTCCCAATTTGTTTTTTTTATTATACCCACAAAGATCATTGAATAATTTGCCAGCTGAAGCGATTTTGAGACTTTCCACAGTTTGGAATCCCAATTTTTGCAACGGTTCTACCCATTCGACAGGTATTCCAGCTGCAGTATAATTTTCGGCAGTATCACGTTTGACCTTTTTTTCTGGTCTCATTTGTGGAAAAAGCAGTACATCCTGTATGGATTGTTGGTTAGTCATCAGCATTACCAAGCGATCTACACCAATACCCATTCCTGATGTCGGTGGCATGCCATATTCAAGGGCGCGGACAAAGTCTGTGTCGATAAACATAGCTTCATCATCTCCTTTTTCGCTGAGTTTCAATTGTTCTTGAAAACGTTCTAACTGATCGATGGGATCATTCAATTCTGAATATGCATTACAAAGTTCCTTACTGTTGATGAATAATTCGAAACGTTCGGTCAGTTCAGGATTAGACCGGTGACGCTTGCATAAAGGTGACATTTCGATGGGATAATCGATGATGAAGGTAGGCTGTATCAAATGATTTTCGCATTTTTCACCAAAAATAGCATCAATCAGTTTGCCTTTACCCATTGTTTCATCGATGGGAATATTCATCTGTTTACAAGTTTTCCGAAGTTGCGCTTCATCCATGCCCGATACGTCTACACCTGCGTATTCCTTGATGGCATCAAGCATTGGCAAACGTCTGAATGGACGTTCAAAATTAACCTCTTTATCGCCTACCCAAATTTTTGTCATATTGTGCAATGCCATTACCACTCGACTAATCATCTCTTCGGTAAAGTCCATCATCCAGTTGTAATCTTTGTATGCCACATAGATTTCCAATACTGTAAATTCCGGATTATGGGTACGATCCATACCTTCGTTGCGGAAATTGCGTGAAAATTCATATACTCCGTCGAATCCTCCTACAATCAACCGTTTTAAGTATAATTCGTTGGCAATGCGCAGATATAAAGAAATATCCAACGCATTGTGATGTGTAATGAACGGCCGTGCGGCTGCACCACCAGGAATAGGTTGCAATACAGGCGTATCTACTTCAATATATCCTTTTGAATTGAAGAAATCACGCATCGTGTTGATGACCTGAGTGCGTTTTAAAAAAGTGTCTTTTACTTGCGGATTGACCAGTAGGTCGACATAACGCATACGGTAGCGTTGTTCGGGGTCGGTAAAGGCGTCGAATACCTGTCCATCTTTTTCTTTCACGATCGGCAATACCCGCAGTGATTTGCTGAGCACTGTCAATTCTTTCACATGGATAGATGTTTCACCCATCTGGGTAATAAATACAAAACCTTTCACGCCAATAATATCGCCAATATCTAACAGACGTTTGAAGACCGTATTATACATGGTTTTGTCTTCTCCAGGACACAAGTCGTCACGTTTAATATATAATTGTATACGTTCGGTAGCGTCCTGCAGTTCCATGAAAGATGCACTACCCATAATACGACGACTCATGATACGTCCTGCAATACTGATATCCTGATAGTTATTTGTCTCAGTATTATAATGTTCTAAAATCTCTTTAGTTGTTGCGTTTACCGGATATTCAGCTGCCGGGTACGGTTCTATACCTAAATTCCGCATTTCGGCGAGAGAATTCCTTCGAACAATTTCCTGTTCGTTTAAATCGTGCATGTTATTCTATTGATGTGTATTTATTTGCGGGAGTACTATTCATGTTTTGGCTTCTTCATAATCGCCCAAAGGATGAATATGAAACCACTTACTACGACGATGGGGGCAAGCGTGATTCTCCGGAAACTGAATATTTCAGGATTGAATACACTAGGATCGTCGGATTTACCACCCGACATCAACAAAAAGCCGATTACCAGAATAAAAACCCCGATGGCGATGTATTTAAAATTCTCTTTTCCAATGGCAAAATCTACATCATTGGACCCTGATTTTACTGTTTTCTTGTTTGATGACATATCTGATATTTTTAATTTTCGATTTTTGATTGATCCGCTATCAGTAATACAATTTATCTGTTTTGATATTCAAATATTTATTTACTGCAAAAAAGGTGGAAATCCAACTGATGGTAACTCCTAAAATGAATACTATCAGAAATAGACCACCAAGTAAATGGAAAGTATCGACCCATTGCCATCCCGGAACCATTGTTTAAGGTGATTACAAGAACGATTTATGACTCCTTATCCCAAAAGGTGGATTTTGGGATTTGGCTGAACGAA
>JAVBMZ010000003.1:0-34326 GCA_031551935.1 Bacteroidales bacterium | reverse complement strand
CGGAGAACAAGCCAAGTTCATCGAAGAAAAAGTGCAGGAGTACACCGACAAGTTTGCCAATCCGTATGTTGCCGCCAAGTATGGTTTCATCGACGATGTGATAGAACCGCGCAACACCCGTTTCCGTGTCATCAGGGCTTTACAGTCGTTATCTACCAAGAAGGATACCAATCCTCCCAAGAAACATAGCAATATTCCCCTGTAATGAGCCTCTCTCCCGGCCCCTCTCCCAAGGAGGGGTTGGGGGAGGACACCTAAAAAATATTTAGTATGAAGAAAATAATAAAAATGATGATTACAGGAGGGAGCATATTCATGCTGTTCTTTTCCTTGTTGCCTGCTATAGCACAGGGTGCACAAGACACCTCAAAAGTTAGTTCTTTCGAGGCCTATGACCCGCTGATTCCACAATTGTTTGCCTTCGACAAGAAGAATGACATATTTGCAGGGATCAATAATGTGGATAACAAAATCGTACTTGTTCGTCGCAAGGGGAACGAACTGTATATCTCACACGATTGCTTAGTGGATGTGGTAGCTGGAAGGCACGATGAGCACCATATCTATCGTCCCAAAAGTGTGGCCATATATGATGATTATGTGGTGTTTCTTGCATCTCACCGCGATAGTTGCTATTTAGCAGTACTTGACTTAGACGGTAATTTGGTGAAGAAAATGGTGTTCCCCGGTGAAGCGAGCGCTTTTAGTTACAGCCCATCTGCAAAAGAGTTATATATCTCCGGCGAAAATGCAACGGGTTTTGATGTAGTGGCATTGGATGCCAGCCAGGGAATGAACCGTTTGGATTTAAAAAATGCTGCAACGCTGCATTACCAGAAACCTAGATTGTCAGAGGTAATTGCAGTGCGTGATCCATGGGGTATTGGCATGTCGGTAATTGCTATGAGTGTAGTATTTCTCGCACTATTGATGCTTTACCTGGTGTTTAAAAATGTAGGAAAATCCTTAATTTCGATTCAAGACCGAAGGAGTCGTAAGCTTGAAGAAGTAAGTGCCCAACCGGCGATTACTGTTTCTACTGGTGATATTAGCGGAGATGTATATGCAGCCATTACAGCAGCCATACACCTTTATAACGAGGAGTTACACGACGAGGAAAACACCGTATTGACGATCAATAAAGTATCACGTACTTATTCGCCATGGAGTTCAAAAATTCATGGTCTGAATACTTATTTTAATAAAAGATAAACCATTGAATTGTTAAGTATTAGAAATTGATGCGAGACGAGAGTCAGAATCAATGGATAATATTAGTGAACATAATTTATAAACAACATAAAATGAAAAAATATAAATTCACTATTAATGGCACTAATTATGCCGTTGAGGTCAATAGCGTTGAAGATCAAACCATCGAATTGGAGGTGAATGGTACCCCATATTCCGTTATTGTCGATAAAGAAGTAAAACAAACCAAAACACCCAAACTAGTGCGTTCAGTGGTCGTTCCATCTACTGACCAAGGTGCAGAAGTAAAAGCATCAAGTAAAACCGGAACCATCAAATCACCACTTCCAGGAACTATATTGGATATTTTTGTCAAACAGGGTGATAAAGTAACCATCGGACAAAGAATACTTTTGTTGGAGGCCATGAAGATGGAAAACAATATTGAATCGGACAAAGCCGGAACTGTTACTGAGATTAAGATTTCTAAAGGTAGTGCAGTGATGGAAGGAGATGTATTACTTGTTATAGGAGAATAAAGTTATGATGACACTTCAAGCTTCCTCCGGTTTTTTCGATTTCGTAAGAAACCAGATGGTTCAATTTTTTGAATATACGGCATTTGCGAATTTTACATGGGGACACTTGCTAATGATCTCCATAGGTTTGGCTTTCATTGCGATGGCTATTATCAAGGAATATGAGCCATTATTGTTGATTCCCATCGGTTTTGGGATTATCATTGGTAATATCCCATTTTATCCCGGCTTAAAAATTGGGATCTACGAAAATGGCAGTGTGTTGAATATCCTTTACCATGGCGTACAGAATGGTTGGTATCCGCCACTCATCTTTTTAGGAATCGGGGCAATGACTGATTTTTCAGCATTAATCTCCAATCCCAAATTAATGTTGATAGGAGCGGCTGCCCAATTGGGTATTTTTGGTGCATATGCTATTGCCCTATTAATTGGTTTCACTCCCGCTGAGGCTGGCGCTATTGGAATTATCGGCGGTGCTGATGGGCCTACAGCCATTTTTACCGCGTCAAAATTAGCTCCTGATTTACTGGGTGCCGTGGCTGTATCTGCATATTCTTACATGGCGCTTGTGCCGGTGATACAGCCACCTGTCATGCGATTGTTCACTACCCATAAAGAACGTCTTATACGAATGAGGCCGCCACGTCAGGTATCAAAAACTGAAAAGGTTTTCTTCCCTTTAATTGGTATTTTACTTACCTGTTTTATTGTTCCTTCAGGTTTGCCTTTGTTAGGAATGTTATTCTTTGGCAACCTGCTGAAAGAAAGTGGAGTAACCAAACGTTTGGCCAATACAGCCAGTGGCCCATTGATTGATATCGTTACCATTCTCATCGGTTTGACAGTGGGTGCTTCTACTCAAGCAACCACTTTCCTTACAGCTAAATCGGTGGGAATATTTGCCTTAGGAGCAGCATCTTTCGTTATTGCTACTTCAGGTGGTGTTCTTTTTGTGAAATTTCTGAATTTATTCCTCAAAGAAGGAAATAAAATCAATCCTTTAATTGGTAACGCAGGAGTTTCAGCTGTTCCAGACAGCGCCCGTGTATCTCAAGTCATTGGCCAAGAATACGATCGCACCAATCACCTGTTGATGCATGCTATGGGGCCAAATGTGGCTGGCGTTATAGGTAGTGCAGTTGCTGCCGGGATATTATTAAGTTTCTTGTATTAAGATTGAATACTTTCGAAACAAACTTTTGAATTCGATAAAGTTTTAAATAATAAAAGGCGGAAATTATTCCGCCTTTTTGATGTTTTAGCACTTCATCTTTGTCAATATCCCATCTTGATATACCGGTACTATATTTGTCAAATCGAGTGTATGACAATAAGGAATCGCATCGGCAGCATTGATTTTACGCAAGCGTCCGTTTTGTGCTGCTTTTTTAATATATCCTAATAAGTCAGGTTGGGCTAATGACCATAAATCCATGGCTGCCAAAGCGCTGTCACAGATGGTGGTAAATTTACCAGTATCTATTAGCCTTTGGGTAACGGCACCGGCAAATACCGAATCTTCAAGATTAAAACGTCCCTTCCACCCGGCGCAGAGCAAGAATACATCACGGTTACCAGCTTCGAGCCAACGACATAGCGCAGAAATGTTAATGTAAGAACCTACCGCGGCACTATGGCATTGTGCTGCTAGGTTGATGGTGTGTGTGCCATTGGTAGTACTGTAAGCGATAGTCTTTCCTTCGACAACGGATTTGGTAAAATAAGAAGGCGAATTGCCAATATCAGCAAAATCGAGTTTGATGCCGTCACGTTCAGCGGCAACAATGTATTCTGTCCCAACATATTTCCTGAGTTCGACATCGGTACTGACGGGAATTACTTTCTCCGCCCCATTCATGAAAGCGGTACAGATGGAAGTGGTAGCCCTGAGTATATCGATGGCTACGGCATTAGTACCATCGTGTGGATATGATGGAAATTGTACCGGAGAAAAGCAGACAGTGATTTGATGCATGATTTGGTGTGGAGGTAAAGGGCTGTCCTATGACTTTACAAAAGGCGGTTTGACAACCTTGGCTTTCAATTTTTTGTCACGAATGGAAATATAAATTTCGGAATCAGGCATAGCATATTTTGTAGCGACATAGCCCATTCCTATTCCTATTTTGAGACATGGCGACATCGTTCCGGATGTTACATGGCCTATAACGGTTCCAGTTGCGTCGGTAATTTCATATCCATGGCGTGGTATGCCCTTCTCTGTCATTTCCAAACCAATCAATTTACGTGATACGCCATCTGTTTTTTGTTTGAATAAAAAATCCTTGTCGATGAAGTTCTTACCATCTACAAACTTGGTAATCCAACCCAATCCGGCTTCAATAGGCGAAGTTGTGTTGTCAATATCGTTTCCGTAAAGACAAAATCCTTTTTCAAGCCGTAAAGTGTCTCTCGCGGCTAAACCTATAGGCAAGATACCTTCCGGTTTCCCGGCCTCGAATAGAGCATTCCAGATTTTAATGCCATCATCGTTGTAAAAATACAATTCGAACCCTCCCGAACCTGTATACCCGGTGGCTGAAATGATCACATGGGATGCTCCGGCAAAGTCGCCTGTCGTGAAAGAATAATACGGGATGCTTTTCAAATCGACGGAAGTCAATCGTTGCATCACATCTAATGCTTTAGGACCTTGCACAGCCAGTTGTGAAATGTGGTCTGACGCATTTTCAAGTTCGGCCCCAATGGTATTATTGGCTTGTAACCAAGCCCAGTCTTTATCGATGTTAGCAGCATTGACTACCAACAAGTATTTTTCGTTTTCATAGTGGTACACCAGGATATCATCCACAATACCACCTTTTCCGTTGGGCATGCAAGTGTATTGTGCTTTTCCAACAGTTAATGCCGATGCATCGTTGGTGGTTATGTGTTGAATTAACGCTAATGCTTTGGGCCCTTTTACCCAAATCTCTCCCATATGTGATACATCAAATACACCCACACCGTTACGTACCGTCAGGTGCTCATGATTAATACCCGAATATTCAATCGGCATGTTATATCCTGCAAAAGGCATCATCTTAGCGCCGAGACTTTGATGAATAGACTCGAAAATGGTACTTTTCATGAACAGTGAATTTAAAATGTAAAGACCTACCGGATTTTCAACACCGATAGGTCTGGATAATGTATGTCATTCATCTGTAGAATCTTCGAAATCCTGCAGATCATCAGTTTATGCCATGCGAACTTTGTCGCCTACGTATTTACCTGCGGCCAATTTTTCTTTCACTTCTGAGAAAACCTTAAGCGTATAATCCACATCCTCTAAAGTGTGGACTGCTGTGGGTATCAGGCGGAACATAATAACATCTTTTGGTACGACAGGATATACCACTACAGAACAGAAAACACTGTATTGTTCGCGTAAGTCAAGGATAACATTGGTGGCCTCGGGTACTTGTCCTTTCATGAAAACAGGTGTTACCGGGGAATTGGTTTTTCCAATATCAAATCCTTTTTCGCGTAACCCGGTTTGTAGGGCTTTCACAATCGTCCATAGCTGATCGCGCAATTCAGGGTGATTGCGAAGCAGTTCAAGGCGTTTGATGGCGCCTTCTACCATCGGCATCGGTAACGATTTGGCGAATATCTGTGAGCGCATATTATAACGCAGAAAGTTGATAACTATTTCGGGTCCAGCTATGAAACCTCCGATTCCAGCCATGGACTTGGCAAAAGTACCGAAATACAAATCTACACCATCCATGACGCCTAAATGTTCGGAAGTACCAGCGCCGCTTTTACCCATGGTGCCAAAACCGTGGGCATCGTCCACCAATATACGAAATGGATATTTCTTCTTTAGCGCAACAATTTCATCCAATTTACCGAGGTCCCCGGACATGCCGAAAACACCTTCGGTAATCAACAGGATGCCACCACCACTTTCTTCCGTCAGCTTAACAGCGCGTTGCAGTTGTTTGTCAAGACTTTCCATATCGTTATGTGCATACACAAAGCGTTTGCCCATATGTAGTCGCAATCCATCCATAATGCAGGCATGACATTCTGCATCGTAGACAATCACATCATGGCGGGTTACCAGCGTATCAATAATCGAAATCATTCCTTGATAGCCGAAATTCAACAAGTAAGCGTCTTCTTTCTTTTCGAATTCAGCTAATTGTTGCTCTAATTTTTCATGTAGACTGGTTTGCCCCGACATCATACGTGCCCCCATGGGATAACCTAAACCCCAGCGTGCAGCTGCTTCACCGTCTACTTTACGAACTTCAGGATGATTGGCTAAGCCGATATAATTATTTAAACTCCAAACGAGTACTTCTTTTCCTCTGAATTTCATATGGGAGCCTATGTCGCCTTCCAATTTCGGAAACATGAAGTATCCGTGTGCGTCCTTACGATATTGCCCTAACGGGCCTTCACTTTCTTGTATTTTGTCAAAAATATCCACGATGATAATGGTTTAAAAGAATGATATGACAAAAGTACGCTTTTTTGTTGTGCCGTCCAACAAGCTTATATTTTTTGTAGCAACATTTCGATGTCTTCCATGATACGTGAGCGATCTATAGAAAAATCTTTTGAAACAGATTGGATATGCTGGTATAATGACAGGCTCTTTTCCAACAAATCCTTTCGTGTTGCTCCATCTCTCAGCAAAGCGTCTTCGTACAACAATGCTGTGAGCATTTGAGCTTTTTCTAAACCATCTGGTTCTTCCGATAGCCATGCAATCAAACATCCTGTTTCCATCCTGTGGAAATAGGCGCGGCTTTCTTTCAAATAATGCTGGTATAATTCCGCCAAAGCCACATCTACTTCCTGTTCATCATCAGGTTTTTGCTTGCCATTTTTCCAAGCATACAGAGCATTGAAAAATGTTTGCAGCATGCGCATCAAATAATCTTGTTCCATCTAATTTATTGATGATCAAAACTTAATCCTAACCTTAAGATCCATTTTTCGTCAATCCAGAGATAAAGGTGAGTAAATTTTGCTTTACCCGTCAAAACATCCTCTTTACCAGGTTCGCGAAGGTAAAAACTGTGGATACCGGTCTGGATCACACCATAAAATTTCCCATGATCATAGAGTGGATAGACTTCTAAACTATTTTCGTCCACTTTCCTGATGGGTTTTTTATTTGGATTCGAGCAAATGTTTGTTTGAATTTGTTCGATAAATACATCTCTATTCTGAAGACCGGTCCTGTCATGGTAAAACTCCAAATCTTTGTGAATGGCACCCATTAGATAATCCATATCACAGAGATTAAAACAATGTTCGAAAAAAATGCTGTCATGCATTTTCAAAACCAAGAATGGTTCGGAATCCCTAGGCACCTGTCCAAGAGCTGAAAATAGAAAAAATGTCGACAACAGGATAAAGATAATTTGTTTTTTCATAGGATAAAATTTTTAAGACAATAATTTAAAATGAAATGATTATCCTTTAGACGTCAACTGAAGTGCGTTTGGTTGCAAAAGATATGTGTTTTTCGAAAAATCATCATTATTTATTCTTTTGTCTGATTATGTAAAAGCTAACAAACAGATTTTTTATATTTTAACCATCAAGCATATATCTTTGGTATGGCGAAAGTATCACATTGATGATGTTGAGTACACATTTGTAGAAATAAAATGTGTTCAAATTTATATTTGTGTTGTCAATTTTAGTTAGACTTGTTTTGTTGTGATAAATATTTTCTCTACCACTTATGAGTCTGCCTGAACGCTTCACTTAGTTGTCAACCTTTTTTGTTTTGATCATTCGAAAACTATTTTCTATGTTAAACTGTTATTGATGTGTTTATGTTTTATTTCAAACTTTCAAGAGAGCTAAAAATTCATTGCTATGGTTGATGAAATTTTTTCCAAGGATGTTTATCCGCAATCTACTGTCTGTTGTTTCTGTAAATTATTGATTTATTTTTCTTTGTGTTCTGTTTTGTTTGTTTTGGATATAGGTAAATCAATAAACGATCTCTGGACTTTCATGCAAAAATCAGCAGAAAAGATGTCAAAAATTAAAAATAATGTATTAGGTTTGTTTGAATTTTCATGCCTTAAATTTATATGAACAAGATAGAATCCCTTATTGCACCGGAAACCAAGGAATTTGTGAAGTTGTGCCGTGATTATTTTGAATATTTGGAAACATTACCGGATAAAAGGCTGGCTAATTTTTGGTCTGTTCAGTTGCGTACTTTGTCCG
The DNA here is from genome assembly GCA_031551935.1 of Bacteroidales bacterium. Taxonomy (GTDB): domain Bacteria; phylum Bacteroidota; class Bacteroidia; order Bacteroidales; family UBA4181; genus JAIRLS01. The sequence goes on along the minus strand of JAVBMZ010000003.1, from coordinate 26,386 downwards.
ATATATATAATAGGATATTCAAGCTTCCCGAGATAGAAGCGCGTTATGCATCTGATATTGAAAAATTCGTTACCGAACGCACATATAATAAGATATATACTAGCTTGATATCTTATATTGGTGCTCTGGATAAATTTATGGATTTCAGCGACTTGAGCCATCCTGGGGCCGTCAAAATGATTGAAGCCAGTTTATCTGAAATGTTGACGGATATTTACCAGGAACTGAAAGATTTTGTGCTGCTATATGAGACAGGTACACTTGAGAACATGAATGATGCTATTATCGAATGTGTGGATACATTCGGGCAGTATTGGGGCGTTAAATTGTTGAGCGCATTGCGTATCATACATGTAAATTTGTACCAACAACGCTATGCCGAGGCCAAAAAATCGTCGCAAATGGAAGTTGATATAGAAGACATGATAGACGATGAAGATATGGCTATGGACGTGATGGAAGAATAACCAATTGACAACGTCGATTCATCTGTGGATGAACAGATGTATCATCTCTGTCGGGTTGAGTCATAGGCATTAATATGTGCCATTTTCCAAATCGAAATATAATTTTCTAATCGATGAGCACTTGTGCAACATTCGGTTCGTTGCAAGCTCCTGTTAAATGGGGTATCATTGGGTGTGGCGATGTCTGTGAAGTAAAAAGCGGTCCTGCTTTTTATAAAATAGATGGTTCTTCACTGGTTGCTGTGATGCGTCGTAATGCAGCTAAAGCCGAGGACTTTGCACATCGTCATTACGTGGCACATTGGTATCATGATGCATCTCAGCTTATACAAGATCCAGAAGTAGATGCAGTATATATTGCCACGCCTCCTTCATCTCATGCAGCGTACGCCATCCAAGCCATGTGGGCAGGGAAACCCGTATACGTGGAAAAACCGATGGCTTTATCATATGCTGAATGTGAAATGATGAACAGAGTATCTTGTGAAACGGGCGTTCCGTTATTGGTAGCTTATTACCGACGTGCTTTGCCGTACTTTCTGAAAGTGAAAGAAGTTGTTGATAGCGGAGAGATCGGAGACATTATTTCTGCGAATATATGTTTTCGTGTTCCAGCACGACCGCAGGATTTTGACCGGCAAAATTTGCCTTGGCGCGTACAATCAGAAATTGCAGGAGCGGGTTATTTTTATGATATGGCCTGTCATACGTTGGATATTCTTGATTTCATTTTGGGCGAGATAGTAGAAGCAAGCGGGCAGGTATCCAACAAATCCGGTTTGTATCCGGCAGAAGATACTGTGGTTGCATCTTTTCGCTTTGCATCAGGAGTCCTCGGTTGTGGAGAATGGCTGTATGCGGCATTTGCTTCTGCTAATCAAGACTTTGTGGAAATAACAGGTAGTAAGGGAGTGATTCGTTTTGCAACTTTTGCCCTTACATCACCGGTGATGGTACAGACAACGTATACACAATCAGAATACCGTTTTGCACCACCCGAACATATCCAACAACCCATGATAAAGTCCGTTGTAGCTCAGCTTTGTGGAAAAGGGAAATCGCCTTCCGATGGTATTTCGGCAGCACGAACCAGTTGGGTGATGGATAAAATATTGAACAAATAGCAAAGAAATACTATTGAATCAAAAGATACGTTGTGTTCGCAATGTGTCTGTTAACGACTATAGGTAAAGACAATTTATATGAAAATAGTCATTGATGATAAAATTCCATTTATTCAGGGAATACTTGAACCGTACGCCGAAGTTGTCTATATGTCAGGTTCCTTATTCGCGCGCGAAAATATTTCAGATGCGGATGCGCTCATCATCAGAACCCGGACGAGATGTAATGAGGCATTGCTGAAAGATACATCTGTTAAGTTTATCGCGACTGCTACCATTGGTTATGATCATATTGATACTGTGTGGTGTGCATCCAACGGTATTGTCTGGACCAACGCACCTGGATGTAACTCAGGTTCTGTCTGCCAATATATGGCATCGACATTAGCCACTCTTTCCATGCACTTTGGGTTTTCACTGGAGCATATGACGATGGGAGTCATTGGTGTTGGTAATGTGGGTAGCAAAGTCACTCGTTTAGGCAAAATTCTGGGAATGAATGTGCTGATGAATGATCCCCCAAGAGCTCGCCAGGAAGGTCTTGCCCAATTCGTTCCATTAGATGAAGTGTTGAGTATGAGTGATATTATCACCCTGCATGTACCGTTGATTCATTCTGGCAATGATAAAACATTTCATTTATTTGACGATGCTTTGTTGCAATGTTTGAACCGTCGTATCGTACTCATCAATACTTCTCGGGGAGAGGTAGTCGACAACATTGCACTGAAAAATGCATTGCAGGCCAAACGTCTTGGGGCAGCTGTATTGGATGTGTGGGAACACGAACCGAATATTGATTGCGATTTGTTATCTTTACTTAATGTTGCCACTCCACATATTGCCGGTTATTCGGCAGATGGTAAGGTTAATGGTACTGCCATGAGTGTACAGTCATTGAGTCGTTTCTTTGGATTACCGCTCACAGATTGGCGACCGGATGATATACCAGTTCCTATACAACCTCTTCATTTCGAACTTGATTGTAAAGGAAAAACGCAACAACAGTGTCTATGTGAAGCAATTTGGCACACATATTCGGTCAATGACGATGATGGTAATTTACGTATGTCGGTTGAGACCTTTGAAAAACAACGTGGAGACTATCCTGTCCGTCGCGAACCAGAAGCATTTACCATTCATTTGAAAAATGATCATTCAGGGATTAAAGAACGGTTGCAGGCATTGGGATTTGCTATGGCTGTTCTGGGTTGAATGAATTTATTTTGATATCTATATTGTTTTATCTATCTTTATCGGTTCAATCTGCGTGATTCAAAATAATGATGAAACGTAGATGGAAATGACCCGGATGGATCTAAATAGATTTTTATGGGTCCAAGCTGTATGCTGTTTTCAATTGCAATAACATCAAATTAATTATATCACTAATGTAACATGTATTGGGAGAATGATTCATTCATTGGATATATGTTGTATAATTTAAATTTTTAATTTTTTATGAAAGAAGTATCAGATATAGGATTGGTAGGCTTGGCCGTGATGGGCGAAAACCTTGTGTTGAACATGGAGAGTAAAGGCTTTTCAGTCAGCGTGTACAACCGTACGGTAGAGAAAGTTGATAACTTTATCAACGGACGAGGCAAGGGCAAAAAGATTTTTGGAGCCCGCAGTATACAAGAACTGGTTTCCTCGCTGAAACGTCCTCGCAAAGTAATGTTAATGGTGAAAGCTGGAAAGGCTGTTGACGATTTTATTGAACAGCTACTCCCATACCTCGAACCGGGCGATATCATTATTGATGGTGGTAATACCCATTTCCCTGATACCAATCGTCGTACTCAATATGTTGAAAGCAAAGGTTTATTATATATTGGTACCGGTGTATCTGGTGGCGAAGAAGGTGCTTTACTTGGCCCTTCTATCATGCCTGGAGGTTCGCCTGCTGCATGGCCTTCGGTAAAACCAATTTTCCAAGCAATTGCAGCAAAAGTGGAAGACGGAACTCCTTGTTGTGATTGGGTGGGTAAAGATGGTGCCGGACATTTTGTAAAAATGGTACATAATGGTATCGAATATGGCGACATGCAATTGATTTGTGAAGCATACCAGGTAATGAAGGATTTGCTCGGGATGAGTGCAGATGAAATGCATCAAGTATTTGCTGAATGGAATAAAGGTGACTTGGATAGCTATTTGATAGAAATCACTCGTGATATTCTCGGTTACAAAGACACTGATGGAAAACCTATTGTGGACAAGATCCTGGATACTGCTGGTCAAAAAGGTACTGGCAAATGGACTGCCGTAGCGGCTTTAGATCAAGGTGTTCCGTTGACGTTAATTGGTGAAGCTGTCTTTGCACGTTGTCTGTCGGCTCAGAAAGACGAGCGTGTTGCTGCATCCAAAATATTGCAGGGGCCTAAACCAGCTTTCAATGGTGATAAAAAAGCACTTGTGGAAGATTTACGTAAAGCCCTGTTTGCAGCAAAGGTGGTATCATACGCTCAAGGCTACACATTGATGCGTTCTGCTTCGGAAGAATATAAGTGGGATCTTAATTACGGCGGTATTGCTTTGATGTGGCGTGGTGGTTGTATCATCCGTTCCGTATTTCTTGGTAAAATAAAAGAAGCTTTTGATAAGAACCAAAATATTGCCAATATATTGCTCGATCCATATTTCACCAATAAGTTGAAAGAAGCACAAAACGGATGGCGTAATGTAGTATCGCAAGCGCTGGCTAATGGTATTGCCATACCGACACTTACTTCGGCATTGTGTTATTATGACGGTTATCGTTCAGAACGTTTGCCGGCCAACCTATTGCAAGCACAACGCGATTATTTCGGCGCTCATACTTATGAACGCGTGGATAAACCTCGTGGCGAATTCTTCCATACCAATTGGACAGGACGCGGCGGGGATACAGTATCGACGACGTATAATGTATAAAACATGAAATGAGAATTTTTTAGTTCTCATCGATTTATTTTGATAAAAAGTGATTTGATGACCATGATAACGATGGGCATTGAATCACTTTTTTATATTTAATGCATTTTTCCAACTTATATGATTTGTTATGGGAGCGTATGAATGCCTGTTAACCATATCGATATATAGTTAAAGATTGTTAAAGGTAGTGTATTCTTGGTACGGATGTTGTATTTTTGTATCTAAATTTATGTTGGCATGAAAAAGTCCACCTTTTATACATTAATTGTGGTTGCTGGTTGTGCTTTGGCAGGCCTTATTGGTGTGCAGGCATACTGGATCAATCATGCCTATACTATTAAGGAGCAGCAATTCGCGCAATTGGTTAATACGACCATCAATCGTATTACGGAGGACATACAATCATATGAGGTAGTTCAAGCAATACAGGAACTGGACGCGCCATACCCGTTTCAGCGAACTGTCAAGACATTAACATCTCAAAGGGCGATGCTTGATACCATCATTGCAGGGAAAAAACAACTAGAAAATGCACACCCCATACCTTCGGAAGGGGAAAAATTTACTTTTTGGAATAATGCTGTGCGAAATTATTGGCAACCTCATAATATTGTTCAGCAAAGTTTTATGCAGATCAATGCGCAATTTGACGCCAATTCGGCCAACATGCAGGTAAATAGCTCCTTATCCATTGTTCAACAACCACAACCTATGTCTCCTGCTGAACGGAATGCCAGGCGTAAATTGTTGTATGATACTATTTTGGAAAAACTGAGGCGTGCTGATTTTCGTCTTGAAGAACGGATCGATCAGGAGTCTTTGGATTATATTATTTGGTCGGAATTAGTCAAGTCGAATATTGATCAACCATATGAATACGCTGTTTATGCGAAAGATTGCAAAAAAAAGATATATCAATCTGCCAATTATACCCCCAAAGCGGGAGCCGAGTTGTTTCCTGCAGTGCTTTTTCCATTTGATTGGGTCGAATCGCAGCCGTATTATTTGAGTCTTTATTTTCCGCAGCAAAGCAATTACTTGTTCAAGTCTATTGGATTTATGAGCATGTCATCTATTGTGTTTACACTCATTGTTATTTTTGCTTTTGCGGTAACGATATACCAAATGTTACGACAGAAAAAAATTACCAGCATTCGTACCGATTTTGTGAATAATGTAACGCATGAGTTGAAAACGCCTATCTCAACCATTTCGTTAGCGTCACAAATGTTGAATGACAGAAGCATTCCCAATACGTCAAAAAATTACGATCATCTTTCAACCGTGATTGCAGACGAAAGCAAACGTTTGAGTCAACAGGTTGAAAAAATATTGCAGATGGCTATTTTTGATCACGGAAAAATCATGCTTAAATTCAAGGAGTTGGATTTGAACGACTTGATAGGTATGGTGGTGCGTAACATGCAAATTCAGATCAAAAATAAGAATGGGCAAATTGTACAACATCTGGAGGCACAAAAATCCTTAGTTGAGGTAGACGAAGTGCATTTTACCAATGTCTTGTTTAATCTTATTGATAATGCTGTCAAGTATAGCAACGGACGTCCTGACATTACTATATCAACAGTCGATGTACCCAGCGGAGTGCGTATTTCGGTGAAAGATAAGGGAATAGGAATCAGTAAAGCTGATCAAAAGCGAATATTTGATCAGTTTTACCGTGTATCGACGGGCAATGTGCATAATGTCAAAGGATTTGGTTTGGGGCTTGCCTACGTTAAGAATGTGGTAAGTGCTCATCATGCGACCATTCATGTAGAAAGTGAAACTGGGCAAGGAACAAAATTCACCATTGATTTGTATTATAGGCAGTCTAATGCGTGATATTTTTAATATTTAAATATCAACAAAATAGAAAATGGCGAAGGTATTATTAGCTGAAGATGATGAGAATTTAGGAGAATTGCTTAAAAACTATCTCAACGCCAAGTCTTTTGAAACCGATTTGTACCACAATGGCGAAGAAGCATTCGAAGGTTTCCGTAAAGAACATTATGATCTTTGTATTCTGGATGTGATGATGCCGATAAAGGACGGATTTACGTTAGCCCAAGAGATACGAAGCTTTAATAAGGTGATACCTATTATTTTCTTAACAGCCCGGTCAATGAAAGATGATGTGTTGGAAGGCTTTAAAATAGGAGCTGACGATTACATCACCAAACCCTTTAATATGGATGAGCTACTTTTTAGAATTGAAGCCATTTTGAGAAGGGTTAAATCTGATGCGTCATTCCAACCTCAGGTATACACGCTCGGTAAATATACTTTTGATGTGCAAAAACAATTGTTGCAAAGCAGCGACGCTTCGTATAAGTTGACAACCAAAGAATCTGAGTTATTAAAATTGCTGTGTGATAATGCGAACCAGGTGTTGGAACGAAATTATGCTTTGAAAACGATCTGGGAAGATGATAGTTATTTCAACGCCAGGAGCATGGATGTCTATATCACTAAATTGCGGAAATATTTGAAGGATGAGTCGACTGTAGAGATATTAAATGTGCATGGCAAAGGATTCAAATTGGTCATGTATTAGTATCGTCGTGCCTTTATTGTGTCAAAAAATTAACATCTAAAAAAATACGCAGCTACAAATCCAACCTAATATTACGTTTTGGTCATTTCCCTTCTTTGTGGTTGGTAAATTTTAATATTGGTGGCAACAAGAAGATGTAAAAAACAGATATTGTCAAGAAAATCTGCTTAATTTTGCCATAACTGAAAAAAAATAGTTAGGTAGGGACAGATGAAGATAAAATTGGGGTTACTACCCAAGGTGATTATTGCCATTGTGTTGGGGTTGTTGCTCGGGATGATTTTGCCGGCTGCAATCGTGCGGATTTTTGTTACATTCAATGGCATTTTTGCTTCTTTCCTGTTTTTTTGTGTCCCTTTGATCATTTTGGGATTGGTAGCTCCCGGTATCTCTGATTTAGGGAAAAATGCAGGCTGGTTGTTGGCCATAACAACCCTTATTGCCTATGGTTCAACCATTTTTTCAGGTCTCTTCACTTATTTTTCATGCAGGTTAATTTTTCCCCCTCTCATTGGGGCGGATGTACTGTTAACAGACGTAAATAATCCTGAAAATACCTTATTATTACCATTTTTTACCATTGACATACCTCCGGTTTTTGGTGTGATGACTGCTTTGGTGCTGGCATTTATCCTGGGTATAGGCATGGCAGTTAGCAACAGCAAAACATTAAAAGCAACCTTATCTGAATTTAAAACCATTGTCGAATGGGTGATCTCTGTTGTGATCATTCCCTTATTACCCATCTATATTTTCGGTATCTTTTTGAACATGTCCTATAGCGAAGCGGCGTTTACGATTATCAAACTTTTTGGTAAAATCATCGGAGTGATTTTTGTGTTGCATGTTTTGTTATTGCTCATTCAGTATGGTGTTGCGGGCTTTATTGCCAAACGTAATCCTTTCCGTTTGTTGTATACAATGTTGCCCGCCTACATGACGGCTTTAGGCACTTCATCATCGGCGGCTACCATTCCGGTTACCTTGGAACAAGTGAAGAAAAATGGCGTACAGGAAGATATTGCCGACTTTTGTGTCCCATTATGCGCAACGATTCATTTGGCCGGAAGTACTATGAAAATAGTCGCCATGGCTTTGGCTGTGTGCATATTGACCGGTTTGCCATTTGATGTGCGGCTTTTTGCTGGTTTTATACTAATGTTAGGAATTGTGATGATTGCGGCACCTGGTGTTCCTGGAGGAGCTATTATGGCGGCAATAGGAGTATTGCAGTCTATGTTGGGGTTTGATGCTGTCGCTATAGGTTTGGTAACAGCTTTGTATATTGCTATAGATAGTTTCGGAACAGCTTGCAATGTCACTGGGGATGGCGCTATTGCAGTGGTGGTGGATAAGATGGCAAAGAATAGGAAAGAGATAAGTAATATTTCAAACACACTGGTTTGATAATTTAATATAAACATTAAATTTTTTAATATTTATATTAAATTTATTAAGATGTACATTAAATAATTTAAGATAAACATTAAATATTTTAAGATGAACATTAAGTTCTTTAAGGTATATATTAAATGTTTTGCACACAAGAAATGTATGCCATCTGTTCGTTTTACCTTCATTTGTATCTTTTATTAATACTCAATAAATATGCTGACCAAAATTCAACATACAGTCGATTTTATCCGCTCGAGAACAGCTGATGATGCTCCCGAATGGGGTATTATTCTTGGAACAGGCCTGGGCGGATTGGTTCAGGAAATAGAAGTCAAATATATCTTGAAATACGAGGATATTCCTGATTTTCCGGTATCAACCGTTGAGGGACATCATGGACGATTGAGATTTGGGCTATTGTCTGGTCGGAAAGTAGTTGCCATGCAAGGACGCTTTCATTATTATGAAGGCTATACGATGGAGCAGGTTACTTTTCCGGTTCGTGTGATGAAGATGTTAGGCATTCGTTATTTGGTTATTTCCAATGCAAGCGGAGGCGTGAATCCAGATTATGAGATAGGAGATCTGATGATTTTAAATGATCATATTAATTTGTTACCCAACCCGTTAATAGGTGCCAATATTGATTCGTTGGGGCCACGTTTTCCTGATATGAGCGAACCTTACGATCGCCGTCTAATCGCAATGGCGCAGGACATCGCCCAACAAATTGATATCCGTTGTCAAACAGGATGTTATGTTGCTTTATCGGGTCCTACACTCGAAACCCCTAAAGAATATCAATATGTTCGAGTTATTGGTGGCGATGCCGTTGGTATGTCTACTGTTCCAGAAGTGATTGTTGCCCGCCATATGTCTATCCCGTGTTTTGCAATATCCATCATTACCGATTTGGGTGTTCCCGGAAAAATTCAGCATGTTGCCCTTGATGATGTGTTACGGGTGGCGACTATAGCTGAACCTAAAATGACGAAGTTGATCAAGGAACTTGTTCACCGGATACATTTATAATAGATGTAGCTGCTTGTTATTGAAAAATATGATTGGGATAATTCATTTCTTTTTGTAGTTTTACGTCTTCGTTTTGTATATTATTTCTCGACAAAGATATTTCTATGAATAACGCAGATTGTCAACTTAATGATTTCCTGAAAGGATTAAAAGCAGAATATGCTAAGTATATTGCATCGCAAACAAAGCGCATCATGTTTCTGTTCGATGAGAAAAATTTTATTCCTAATTTTCTTGTCCAAATAGATACTGATACACTCAGCAAAATTTTTAAAATATTGATCTATAATGCAGTAAAATATACCGACAAAGGATACATTAAAGTTGGTTACCGCATCTTAGAAGGCGATATTCTTCAATTTTTCGTGGAAGATACCGGGAGTGGATTTGATCCGGTCATATTGGATAAGATGACCAACTATTTGGCCTCTTCCGATATGATTGTCGGGGAAAAACCGGAAACTTTGTCCGAAGTGGGTGCATTGGCTCAGTCATTGGGAGGGAAGGTACGTATTGAGTCTCAACAAGGAATGGGAGCTACCATCTATTTTAATGTGGATTATAAACCTATTCAACTTAACGGAGGCATAGAAAATCAACAGGGAGAGGCTATGCAGGCGAAGAAAGAATCCTCTTCGCAGGTAAAAACGAATACGTTGAATAATATTTGGCAGGGTAAAACAATTCTGATTGCCGAAGACGAAATCGTGAACTACATGTTTCTCGAAGTCCTTTTTGAAGAAACCGGAGCGACACTTATTCATGCTGCAGACGGTCGACAAGCGATTGATGCTGTGAAGTCCAACCCTAATATCAACATCGTCCTGATGGACATTAAAATGCCTAATATTAACGGTTTGGAAGCGACCAGGCAGATAAAGGGCATGCGTCCGCAATTGCCGGTGATTGCACAAACTGCCTATGCCATGCAAGACGACGAATACAAAGCACTACAAGCCGGATGCAACGATTATATTTCCAAACCGATTGATGCCAATAAGCTTATCAGTTTGATGAAGAAGTATCTTTGGTAGAGCGAGAGGAAAGTGGGAGAGGGGGTACTAAACTTTATCTCTCTCATTTCTGGCTTTTACAGTCTTTTGTAAATGAAAGAATATACTATAGCGGGATGGCATGCAAATTTATTCGGATTCTTGTTTGTGGTTCCGGTATTGTTATACTCAGGAATTCCATATTTATTCATATGGCGTGATGCCGGTACCTACGGATGGGCCGGGATGTTTTCGGTGATACATCAAAACGAAGCAATCATACAGCAGGCTATAGGCGCCCGATGGTGGTTGCTTTTATTATTATTATCGGGGATAGTATTACATGAATTGATACATGGCGTATTTATGGCAATGTTTGCTCCGGGAAGATGGAAAGCGGTATCATTTGGGTTTAACTTTAAGGCATTGGCTCCTTATGCACATTGTAAAGAACCATTGACTCCGAGAGCTTATCGTATCAGTCTTATGATGCCTGCTTTTTTGTTGGGTGATATTTCTGTACTTGCTGCTTGGATTTCGGGAAATATTTTATTTCTGTTTTTTGGTATCTTATTTAGCTGGGCTGCAGCTGGTGATTTAATGATATTGTGGTTGGGCCGCCGCATACATACAGGACTGATGCAAGATCATCCTGATAAAATTGGTTTCATTCACATAGACAACGACCTTTGAGTAATCCGATTAAAAAATTAGCAGGGCAAACAGCCATTTATGGATTGTGCAGCATGGTGCCGCGCTTCCTGAACTACCTGCTGGTGCCGTTGCATACCAGGGTATTCGAAACTGCCCAATATGGAGTCAACACAGAATGGTATACTTACATGACTTTTCTGATAATCCTGCTCACGTATGGCATGGAAACAGGATTTTTCAATTTTTCGCAGAAAACGGATAAGAATAAGGTTTACGGGACGACATTTTTGAGTATTATTGTTACATCTGCACTTTTCATAGCATTGGTTACTACCTTTTCGCATCCGATTTCCGAATGGATAGACTACGCTGATCACCGCGAATACATTATCTGGTTTGGTTGGATTTTAGGTCTGGATGCTGTAACGGCCATTCCGTTTGCCCGTTTTCGTTTGGACAACCGTCCTTTGCGTTTTGCTTTCTATAAGTTGAGTAACGTGATCATCAACGTGTTATTCAATCTCTTTTTCTTATGGTTTTGTCCCAGATTCTCTGATGTAGCCTGGATAAAGGCGATTTATAATCCCGAGGTGGGGGTAGGGTATATTTTTCTTTCGAACCTGATTGCTTCCGTAGCGACCGTCGTATTGTTACTACCCGAAGTTTTCCGGCATAAAGTATGTTTTGAATTCGGCTTATGGAAACGGATCATTGTTTATTCACTGCCATTGATGGTTGCAGGCCTTGCCGGCAGTATTAATGAAGCTATCGACCGCCTCATGCTGAAATATCACTTGCCAGATACTGCACACCCGATGGAACAATTGGGCATATACGGTGCCAACATAAAGATAGCAGTACTGATGACCTTGTTCATACAGATGTTTCGATATGCTGCCGAACCGTTCTTTTTCAACAATGCCAAAGAGAAAGATTCGCGAGAGACCATCGCCGAAGTGATGAAATATTTCATCATTTTCTGCCTGCTTATTTTCTTGGGCGTAACTTTATACCTGGATGTCATCAAACACTTTATTGACGTAGATTATTGGGTTGGTCTCAGCATCGTTCCCGTCATGTTATTGGCCAATATGTGCCTGGGGATATACTACAACCTGACCATATGGTTTAAACTCAGCAACCAGACAAAATACGGATTAATGATTGCTTCTATCGGTGCAGTCATCAGCATTACCGGTAATTGGCTGTTTATCCCTGTATGGGGTTATCATGCTTCAGCGTGGATGCATCTGGTATGTTATGTGGTAATGATTGTAATTACCTGGTGGTTGGGTACACGGCATTATCCTATTCCTTATCCGTTAAAGCGTATTGCATGGTATATCATCGTCGCATTAGCTTTGTATGCAATAGCCTATGTGACACACATAGAAAATACTGTGTGGAATCTTTTGAAAAACACCATTCTTTTTGCCATATTTGCATTTTATATCAACAAAAAGGAAAAATTGTTGAAACAGATTTTTTGATATGGATATGGATAATTTTCAATCGTTACATGCTCCGTGGAGACAACATTCTATATTGTGCCACCTGAGCGAAGATGAATTAAAGTATCTGGAAGAAACGGTTGATATCAAACAATACACAAAAAACGAGATCATATTTAAACAAGGCAAACGCATCATGGGTTGTTATGTGATACTGTCGGGTGTGGTGAAACAATTTAAAACCGGAGCCGAAGGACGAGATTATATTTTTCGTTTGGCCAAGCCCTATGAAATATTGGGTTTCCGTTCAGTACTCAGTGAAGAACCTGCATGTAACACATCTACAGCCATCGAAGATTGTACCGTATGTTACATACCAAAGGAATGCTTGCATCATTTGGTAAAAACCAATGGCGATTTTGCACTGGATTTATTGCAAATTGCCTGTCGTGAGCTGGAAGAATCTCATTCTATGATTACCGAAATTGCCCAGAAATCGGTCAAGGAACGCTTAGCCGAATTACTATTGATGCTGAAAGATAAATTTGGTGTCAACGATGATCAACAGCTCAATATTGCGCTTTCGCGCGAAGAATTGGCTAATGTGGTGGGAACGGCCACAGAGTCTGTTATCCGTCTGCTTTCCGAATTCAAAAATGACCAATATATCAATATCAGCGGTAAGAAAATAACCATTGTCAACGAAAAAGCGTTGGAAAAGATAGCGGCGTTATCATGAAAATGTTTTTGGTTTGATGTGATTGCGTTGATAACATCGGTCTTATTTGGACGAATGAATCAATAAATGTGCGATGATTTTCTCCAAGTTTCATACTCTGGCAGGAAAGCAAGGAAAAATAGCTTGGCAGGCGTGCCTGTTGTGTGTGCTATTCGCGTTTTTTTTAGTAAGTTGCAAAACATCCAGAAAAGCTTCTTCATCCTCCACTGCCAAAACAGACAGGATTAATGTTACGTTTGACGCTAATGAAGGTGTTGCTTCATCTTCGGCAACAACCTCAAAAGCGCCTGCAACATCTGTTAACACAGCAGTGACATCATCCAATCGTTATCCTGCTACGGAATATTATGGTAATCATTGGAATACCCAACATGTACGGCTCAATGCAGATCCTAAGCCGACGGGAACTACTCAATTGACGCTACTGGTCAAAAACGGAACTTTTGTAATGCCTGTTTGCGGAAAAGTATTGTCGGAATTTGGTCCTCGTAACGGGCGCATGCATACGGGCATAGACCTTAAGCTGGAAATGAACGAACCGGTGCATTGCGTTTTCGATGGTATGGTGCGCATGGCAAAAACATATGGCGATTATGGTAAGATGGTAGTGGTACGCCACGATAACGGATTGGAAACTTTGTATGGACACCTCAATAGCATTGCGGTAAAGGAAGGTCAATATATCAGGGCAGGCACATATATTGGCGGTGGGGGACGGACGGGTCGTGCAACAGGGGTACACCTGCATTTTGAAACTCGTTTTCAAGGAGAGCCCTTTAATCCACGTTTAGCTGTCGATTTTGACCATTGTCAATTAACAACAGAAAATTTAGCGTTGAATAGCGACAGTTATAAATTATATTACAAGAACCTGCAATTGGCTGAATCGAAGCCCACCCCAAAAACATCGCCGGAGCTTACCGAACAAGCAACGACGCCCGTTATTACATTGCAACACACGGAACATGTTGTAGAAAAGGGCGATACATTGTACAATATCTCACGCCGTTACGGAACTACTGTGGATTCGCTTCGAAGACTTAACCAACTGACCGAATCGTCAGTGTTGAAAATAGGACAGAAATTAGTGGTGGTGGAAGTGTCTGAATAAAACTAAAAAGGCAAAAATACACGGGATGTAATGCAACATGTTTTCGTTGACATGACACCCATGACAAACCATAAATATATATGCCATCACACTTTTAGTGTGACGCCAAAAGTGTGATGAATTATCAAATAATTGATGTCCCAAAAGGTGTCTTCAAATTATTTTAATATGAAGACATCATAAACACGATAAAAAAACTATATTATATAGGCTCTAAAATAATTTACAATTACACGTTAGGTCTGTTATTTTAAGATTAGACCGATACTAAAGCCCACACCGATAGAGTTGATATAATTGCTGCCTTTGGATGAATATATAGGAGCAATAGGGCTTACTTTGTACGCGTCTGAACCATCTTTCGTATCGGCGTTGATGTGGTAAATGCTCGGAGTGAAAAGAATTCCGAGCTTGTCATTCAGTCGATAGATAAATCCTAACTTCAGATGGGTAGACCAAGTGCTTTGTATGTTTTTGAAATCTTTCGGATAGTAATTGTATGAAATAATTTCCGGTTGGAAGTCAAGGCGTTTACCAAGGGATGTGCGGTTACCAAACCCTATTCCCGCTACCCAAAGTTTGTCTTCAATGAAATTAGCCCCAATACTGTAGATCGTATAGAATTTTTGGATACCCATTTTGTAACTCAATCCCACATTCACATAGTCGGAGAACGATAATTCCCAGGCGCCGTAGAATCCTTGCTTGACAATGTTGACCAGGGCCATGGAGATTCCCTTCTCGATCGTATCAGTTACATTGACAATGCCGAATTGGAATCCTTTTAAAGTACCGGTCCGGTTAAATATCCCGCCGATGCTGGCGCCTGAAACTTCATTGCTGATGTTGGCGATACCGGCAAATTGGAATCCATCGCTTTCTTCTGTGATATTGGTTATCCCGCTAATTTGTATTCCTTTGCTATGTTCGCTTAGGTTAGCGATTCCACCGAATTGTAGTCCGGACGCATTGCCGGTAATATTGGCAATACCACCGAATTGAACACCTTTTACGCTTTCTCCGATATTGGCGATTCCGCCAAACTGTATTCCCGAGGTGCTCCCGGTAATATTTCCCAATCCACCGAATTGTATGCCTTTTGTGACTTTGGAAGCATTGGCCAGCCCGCCGAACTGTATCCCGGTCAAATCACGTGTCATATTGAACAATCCACTTACTTGTACTCCGGTTACATTTCTTTCGACACGGTTGAAAAAACTGCCATATTCTATACCCTTTACAGCTCCTACTTTGCCTGAGAACAGGTTGAAAGAAACATTGTACCGGTAATCAACCGTTTTGTTTCCTTGAGTGGTCATCGGGTAGACAATACTCATTTGTATTGGGAAAGTTGGTAAATCATCCGCTGGTTGAGTTTCCTGGGCCGACAAACCGACCATACTTTGTGCGCTCACAATGAAAGCGCTGACATAATTTCCTATATGAAACTTCATGGTTGTGATTCGTTTTTGATGGTTATTTTCATGAAGTATGATTCCATTTTTCGAAAAGGTGGCAGTCAATGCATCAAAAAAAGTTGTCGTGTCGCCATTGGACGGTGTTCCGGGTATGATTAATTTCTTGTTGAGCCTGATAGTATCATGTATCACAATTGTATCATAAACTGTTACCGTCTCGTAAATATATATGGTATCAGGCGGTGCAATTTGTCCGAAAGCCGATGTGCAGCACGTCCACCATATCATCATACAAATAACATGCTTCATTCCTGTATCATAATTGTGTCGCGTATCACGACTGTTTCTCGTTGTATCACTTGTTTCTTCACCACAACGGGTTCAATTGACTGTATGGAGGCGTTGCTCGGTGGTGACGTGCTACCGGGTGTTTTCATTTCTTGGGTATTGGTTGGGTGTGGATGACTGGTTGTTTCTTTGTTAGGGGTGAGAGAAGATTTGTCACGGTGGTTGATGCTTGTATTTTTCACATCATCCTGACTTTCTATGCTGGAAGATGCTGTCATTTCTTGTGTAGCCTCCGGTTGGATAAGCTCTTGATACATGGTCGCATCAAAGATGATAGTATCTTCGACAGCAAATTTTGGCGAATACATCACGGTATCTGTTATCAGGATGTTTTCTTGGCTATGGTTTAGCGGGCTATTGTCACTCATCGATAGCCAACAGGCTGTGCTGGTTACGGCTGCAGTACCACAACATGCAGCTATATACGATAATTTACTTCCCCAAAATGTAGCGTTCGAAACCACTTCTGTTATGATAGGAGTTGCAGATGGTGCAGCTGTCGATGCTGCCGTTTGCGAAACAGTTGAAATGGTGTGTGTGGTAGCTTGTGTTGCCGAAGAAACCATTGACGTGGCGTGTTGTTCCACAGTATGCAACAAAAAATCGGCACTTTCAGATGGCGGAAGCGTGAAATTCGATAATCCTTCTTGATATAGCCTGTCGATATAATGTTTTTTGGCGGGAAACAGCAACAAAAGAGCCGATGCTCGTAGCCCGTCTTTCGTCCTTTTCTTATTCAAAGCGTCATCGTATAAAAATTGTTGAATTTTCTTGCGTGCTCTTGCCAGGTGCGACTTCGATGTGCCCGGAGAGATATGTAGTTCTGCACTGATTTGTTTGTGCGAGAAATCATCCATCACATACATGTTGAATACCATCTTGTGATGTTCCGGCAAGCGATCAATTGCTGTCAGAAGTTCCTCACCTGAAAAATTGGCAGATTCGATCGTTGCCCTTGCATTGTCGGTTTGTTCGTGTCCGTATTCATCATTGTCGACAGTCACAGATAGAACAGCTTCCACCGGTATTTGCTTGTTTTTTTTGTCACGCAGATACATTAAAGCTGTATTAACAGCTATTCTGTGCAACCAACCTTCGAAGCTGCCTTTCCCCGTGTAATCATCATATTTATGGATGGCTGTGATGAATACTTCGTGCAGTAAATCCTGCGCTACGCCGATCTCTTTCACATATCGCCGTAATACGCCCAGCAATGCAGGCGCATTTTCTCGATACGTGATATCCCAAAACCCTATTTTATTCATTTTTACTTAACCGGTTTCCCATGATATATAAAAGAGATGCAAAGATGAGAAAAGGTTGCAGTAATTTTTTCGTTTTTTTTATTAAGTCTTTAAAACAGCCATTACAGCAAAGATTTTAGCGGGCATTGATGGACGCTAAATGCTCTGAAAATCAGCAATACTTTTGATTGCCGTTATTGATTGTATATAAACCGGATAGCAATAGTCAAATATTTTTGTATCTTTGCGATTCGCATAAAAATAGAAAATAATAGTTAATTCGTATTAAATCATGGCAGTAGAAAAAAAATACTTAACCTGTGACGGGAACTATGCTGCAGCGCATATCGCTTATATGTTTAGTGAAGTAGCCGCTATCTATCCCATCACGCCGTCGTCGACAATGGCCGAATATGTGGACGAATGGGCAGCTAAAGGCAAGAAAAACCTGTTTAATGAAACAGTCAAGGTTGTTGAAATGCAGAGTGAAGCAGGAGCAGCGGGCGCTGTTCATGGTTCGTTGCAGTCTGGGGCACTCACATCCACATTTACCGCATCGCAAGGGCTATTGTTGATGATTCCCAACATGTATAAGATTGCAGGCGAATTGTTACCAGGTGTATTTCACGTTTCTGCACGTAGTCTTGCCGCTCAGGCATTGTCTATCTTTGGTGACCATAGCGACGTGATGAGTACCCGCCAGACAGGTTTTGCCATGTTGGCCACTGGTAGTGTACAGGAAGTAATGGATCTTGCTGCTGTTGCGCATCTTACTGCTATCAAATCTCGTGTACCCTTCCTTCATTTCTTTGACGGATTTCGTACATCGCATGAAATACAAAAAATCGAAACCATCTCGTCGGAACAACTTGCCGGATTGCTCGATTGGAATGCTGTGCAGCAGTTCCGCGAACGGGCGCTTAATCCTGAACATCCGGTAACTCGTGGTACGGCACAAAATCCCGATATATATTTTCAATCGCGCGAAGCAGCCAATAAGTTCTATTTGGCATTGCCCGACATGGTGGAAAGTTATATGCAGGAAATCAAGAAAATTACTGGACGCGAATACCATCCGTTCACTTACTATGGCGCTCCCGATGCTGAAAATGTCATTATAGCGATGGGTTCCATCACCGACACTATTAAAGAGACCATTGATTATTTGGCCGCTAAAGGTGAAAAAGTCGGATTGGTATCTGTACATCTTTACCGTCCGTTCTCTGCCAAATATTTCTTCAACGTGTTACCTAAGAGTGTGAAACGCATCACAGTGCTTGATCGCACGAAAGAGCCCGGAGCCAACGGCGAACCGCTTTACCTGGATGTCAAAGATTTATTCTATGGCAAGGCTAATGCTCCGCTTATCATTGGCGGACGTTACGGATTGTCGTCGAAAGACACCACTGCAGCTCACATCATGACGGTTATCGACAATATGAAGATGAACGAACCCAAGAATGGATTTACATTGGGTATTGTAGATGATGTTACGTTCCTTTCACTACCATTGCGTCCTGAGGTAAATATCATGCCTAAAGGTACGTTTCAGGGCAAGTTCTATGGTATCGGCGGCGACGGAACTGTAGGAGCCAACAAGAATTCCATCAAAATTATCGGCGAAACCACTGACAAATACTGCCAGGCATATTTCGCATACGACTCGAAAAAAACAGGCGGTATCACCATTTCGCACCTTCGTTTTGGCGATTCGCCCATCCGTGCGCCGTACCTTGTGAATACGCCCGATTTTGTGGCTTGTCATGTGTTCCCATACATTCATCAATACGATGTGTTGAAAGGTCTCCGCAAAGGCGGCACATTCCTGCTCAACAGCAAATGGGATGCGGCTACGACTTGCGAAAAGCTTCCTAATAAAATCAAGAAATATCTGGCTGATAACGAAATTTCATTCTATATCATCGATGCTATTAAGATTGCTGAAGAAGTAGGTTTGGGAAGTACCCGTACCAATACTATCCTGCAATCGTCATTCTTCAAGATTTCCGAAGTGATTCCATACGAACTGGCGGTTTGCGAAATGAAAGCAGCCAATCAGAAATCCTATGGACGCAAAGGTGAAGACATTGTGAAAATGAATAATGCCGCAGTAGATCGCGGCGGTGAAGTTACCAAAGTCAACGTAGATCCGGCTTGGTCAAAACTTGATCCCAATGCAGACGTAGCACCCGTCGATCCGAAACGCCCCGAATTTATCCGCAATGTAGTGGATGTCATCAATAGCCAACGTGGCGACGATTTGCCGGTGAGCACGTTTGTAGGGCGCGAAGACGGTACTTTCCCACAAGGAACGGCAGCTTATGAAAAACGTGGTATTGCAGTGCATGTGCCTGAATGGGTTCCTGAGAACTGTATCCAGTGTAATCAATGTGCTTATGTATGTCCGCACGCTGTAATTCGTCCATTCCTGCTCAACGCCAATGAAAAAGCTGGATTGAAAGGAGCAGCTACTATTCCTGCTATTCCGCAGAAAACATTTGAAGGTCTTGAATTCCGCATACAAATCAGCCCGCTCGATTGTACGGGTTGTGGTAACTGTGCCGACATATGTCCGGGCAAGAAGGGCGCGAAAGCGCTTGAGATGAAACCTCTCGAAAGCCAGATGCCTCAAAATGAATTGTGGGATTACGTTGTAGAAAATGTCACCTACAAAGATACTTACGCACCGAAAGATCAGAATGTGAAGAACAGCCAGTTTGCACAGCCGCTGTTCGAATTTTCGGGAGCTTGTGCGGGTTGCGGCGAAACGCCTTATGTAAAACTGGTGTCGCAGTTATTTGGTGATCGTATGATGATTGCCAATGCTACCGGATGTTCGTCGATTTATAGTGGTTCGGCTCCGTCGACTCCATATTGTGTGAATGCGCAAGGACAAGGTCCGTCATGGGGCAACTCGTTGTTTGAGGACAATGCCGAATATGGTTTTGGTATGGCTACCGGTGTTCAGCGCATGCGCGAGCGTATCGAACGCTTAATGGACGAAGCGGTACAGGAAGGGAAATGCTCTGATGCTGTAAAAACAGCGTTTGCTGCATGGAAGGCAGCTGATACAGCAGCTGATAGCAAAAAGGCTTCAGCCGATTTATTGCCTCTTCTCGAAAAATGCGACTGCAAGTATTGCAAAGAAATATATGATCTACGCCAATACCTTGTCAAGAAATCTATCTGGATTATCGGTGGTGATGGCTGGGCATATGATATCGGATATGGTGGCTTGGATCACGTGCTGGCATCGGGCGAAAACGTGAACGTATTGGTACTTGATACCGAGGTATATTCCAATACAGGTGGACAAGCTTCGAAATCGACACCAGTAGGCGCCATTGCTAAGTTTGCTGCATCAGGTAAGCGCGTACGCAAGAAAGATCTCGGCATGATGGCCATGAGCTACGGTTATGTGTATGTGGCACAAGTGGCTATGGGCGCTAGCAATAGTCAATACCTGAAAGCTTTACGCGAAGCTGAAGCCTATAATGGTCCCTCGCTCATCATTGCTTATTCACCATGTATCAATCACGGGTTGCGTGCCGGTATGGGTAAGACCCAGGAACAAGAAAAGCTTGCAGTAGCTTGTGGTTACTGGCAGATGTATCGCTATAATCCACTACTCGAAGCCGAAGGACAAAATCCATTCCAACTTGATTCGAAAGAACCTGACTGGAGCAAGTTTCAGGAATTTCTTCTTAGCGAAGTGCGTTATTCATCGCTTAAAAAACAGTATCCCGCCGAAGCAGGCGAATTGTTCAAGGCGGCCGAAGAAAACGCCAAGTGGAGGTACAATAATTACAAACGTTTGGCAGGTACGGGTGCTGAAACTCCGGTAACTGCAGAGTAATGAATGTCTGAAATAGGTAAAAAACCGGGCATTTTTGTCCGGTTTTTTTTCACATCCATCCGGACGGAAAATTTACCTGATTTAGGGCTTTTAGTCCTAATAATGATACGCTGTTGTTGTATCTTGGTGTTGATTTGTTCCGATGCGATCATGGTAAAAATGAGATGATGTCTCCAAAGTCGATATTAACTGGTCTTGTACCAAACGGTATGATTTTTGAGGTGTTCAAAATCAAAGAAATAAAAGAATGGGTGACTGTAAAATTTGCGAAAAGGCAGTTAAATGTCCGATATATGGGGGCGTATTAGAATCGAACCCGGTATTGATTCGTACTTATAAGAATTTGTATTGCGAGAACGGAGAGGAAGGACGCGCCAAATGCAAGAGGTATCAGGTAGCTTTGATTGCCGGTTCCTGTCCTCCGGATGTTCTGCCAAACAGCCATTTGTCTGTAAATGATATTATTAGGAGAATGGGAATAAAAGAATAAACGATTTGTTTTTCCTAAGATAAATAACACCCAATATCCGCTTCTCTATCTGTAATTCTTCGATTTCTTAGATAAAATCTTTATCGGGATTGTCTGTTTAAAGTTAAAATTTGCCCGTGTAAAAATATACAGAACATTGGATAGTGGCGTTTATTCCAGGAGATGTTTTCTTTGAACTAAAGTAAGTTACCACTTCATAGCGATAATTGTAGATACCCTATCCGACTGTCAATTTATCTGGGATATAGCACAATATCGTTTCCCGTATTTTTCTAAACAAGAGAATACAAATGGGATGGAGCATTAAAAACATTTATACCATTTGGTTGTTTTACTATAAATGTTTATTTTTGTAACATGAATGATGTTTTTTCATTTATATGCATACCATATGGTATGTTATTTGTTGTGTGAACAAATAAATAGCATATAACGATCTTTAACACAACAATTGTTAAAGGATATGCGTTTCTGATGTAAAATAATGAACCAAAAATAATAATCATTTTAAAAATTGAAACATGAAAATAATGAACAAGTTGCTGATTTTATTGATGTTGACACTCCCTTTTGCGGGATTTACAGGATGTAGTGATGATGACGATGATTCAGTTAGTGCAAAAGATGCTGAAGGGAATTATGCGGGTTCCATCTATTTGGGAAAAGTAGTGAGTAGTGCAGCTAAGGTAATGGATGGTGCCATCATTACAGTAACCTATGTTTCTGATACCGAAGTTACTTTGAGTATGAATGAAGATATTCCTTTACCTGGAGACTCTGGCATTGCGCTTCCTATAACTGAACTACCGGTGAATGTGTCTGCTCCTTGTGGTTTTGCAGCGAATGGAGAAATCACAACAAAAGGATCACCCACAGTTCCATTGGATTTGACGGGTAGTGGTACCCCCATGCAGGTTCCGGTTACCCTTAGTGGTACCTTTACCAATGCTGGAGCAGCAAGTGTTGTCATTACCATCACTATTCCGGCCATCACTGGTGTGCTGCCAGTGGCAGTGCCAATTTCTGTCCTGTTTGATGGAACAAAACAGCAATAGCAGCACCTAAATATTTGTTTATTTGTTAAATACAAAAGCGTCTGCTTAGATTTTAGGCAGACCTTTTGTTTTCTGTGAACCCACAATCCACATTGATCATGAAGCAATTATTCCTGTTCGTGTTTTTCATTACCGCCTCAGTTTTTACATTTGGACAGACTGTAACAGGCTATGTCCGCGATGCTGATACAGACGAAGCGCTGGTTGGTGTCAATATTTTTTACAAGGAAAAAGACAATACGGTGGGGGCGACTACTAATGCCGAAGGATATTATGAGATAAAGGTACCTGATGGCGGGACGGTGCTTAATTTTAGCTATATCAGCTACGAATCGCAGTTACAACCGGTGGTGGTACGTAAAGGCCAAACCAATACGCTGAATGTGCGTATGAAACCCCAGTCGGAACTCATGAAAGAAGTGGTGGTGAGCGCTGGCCGGTTTGATCAGAAACTGAGCGAGATCACCGTATCCATGGAAGTGCTTAAGCCTGAAAATATTGTTCGACAAAATGCTACAGATCTGAGTGTGGTACTTAATACACTGCCTGGTGTAGATGTTACAGATAAACAACCGTCCATTCGTGGTGGTAGTGGTTGGACCTATGGTGTGGGAAGCCGCAGCCAGGTGCTGGTTGATGGAATGTCGGTATTAACGCCGGGCGTGGGCGAAATCAATTGGAATACTATCCCGATGGAAAATGTGGCGCAAGTGGAAGTTTTAAAAGGCGCTTCGTCGGTGCTTTACGGATCTTCGGCGCTTAACGGTTTGATTAATGTGCGTACGGCACGTCCAGGGACAGATCCTCAAACCACTGTTAATGCATATCTGGGTGTGTATTTGGATCCGAAAAATAAAGGCTATATCTGGTGGGATAAAGATTTTTGGCACGACGGGAAATTTCCTGTGAAGCCTGCTTTGCGGCCGAATTTACTGTATGGAATACGGAATCCTATTTATACTTCTACAGATATATCACATACGCGACGTATCGGAAATTTTGATGTATCAGGCGGTCTCGATATGTATACCAATGAAGGTTTCCGGCAAGGAGATTATAACCAACGCATTCGTTTCGGCGGTAATGTTACCTATCATCATCCCCATATCTCGGGATTGAATTACGGGTTGAATTTTAATTATCTGACCAATAATTATGCTGGGTTTTTTATCTGGCGTTCAGCAGAAGACGCTTATACGCAATCGGCCATGGCTAATATGAGCCGGCAAGGAAACTCATTTTATGTTGATCCGTTTCTTAATTTTACGAATGTGGATAAAGGTACCACACATCGTTTGAAGGGGCGTTATTATCATAAATCTGATCAGATTTTTTCTAATCCTACCAGCAAGTCGATTGTCGATATTATCAATGAAACAGGATTTGATGTTAATAATCTGCCTGACTTGATAGCGATCATACAAGATCCGGCGAGTTTGGTTCCTCCCGGATTTACTGGTACTATACCGGAATTGGTCAACACGATTGCAGATGAATTGAAACCCTATTTTCCTGATGCTACTGCACCTGATATTGTTGATATGTTGTCATGGGCCATGTCTCGTATGCCGTTTCCTTCGGATCAATCGGAAATCATTCCATGGTTGCTTAACGCTGACAGTCCTAAAAATAATAATACCGCAGCCGATAATACCAATTCATATTACCTCGATTACCAATTTGGCAAGAAGATTGGCAACGCAAATATTACTGTCGGCGCCACCTACGAACATGTGAGTATGGAATCGAGTGTCACTGGTTCCCACCAAAGTGACAATATTGCGACCTTCCTGCAATACGACCAGAAATTTTTTGATAGATTAAATCTTTCGCTCGGGATGCGGTTGGAATATTATCGGGTAGATTCGCTCAAAAAGGAAGCCGAAACCGATATTTTCGGTTGGGAAGCCCCATTTAAACCTGTTTTTCGTGGTGGATTAAACTACCAATTGGCCGAAGCCACTTACATCCGTGCGTCGTTCGGGCAAGGTTACCGTTATCCATCGCTGACCGAAAAGTTTATCTTCAAAGATATCGGTGGTGTGGCTGCTTATCCCAATAATGCACTGAAACCTGAAAGCGGTTACAATGCTGAGTTGGGTATCAAACAAGGCTATAAGTTTGGCGAATTTATGGGATATTTGGATGTGGCAGGTTTTTACACAGCATATAAGGATATGATTGAATTCCAATTTGGATTGTTCAATAAAACCACTTATGCATATATTGATAACTTGAGTGAATTATTGGTGATGCTCATGAACAATCAAATGCCAGGGTTGGGTACTCGTTTTACCAACATTGATAATGCCCGGATTTATGGGGTAGATGTATCGATTAACGGTATGTGGAATATCAATACCGCAACTAAATTGAATTATAGTCTTGGTTACGTGTTTATTGAACCTATAGATCCCGATTGGAAAGAGAAAAATCAAAAAGAACAAAGGATGACGACCCGCTGGCGATGAAGGAAAAATCAAATGATTCGAAATATCTGAAGTATCGTCAGAAACATTCGTTAAAAGCGGTGTTGGATTTACAATGGAACCGTTTGACGCTTGGCACAAACCTTACTTACAAAAGTAAGACGCTGGCGGTGGATTATTTTATGGTAGACGAACGCCAAAAATCCGAAGAAGATGTTATGGATATTGTACGCAGCGTGATTTTTCCAGGGTTGCATGATTATTGGATGAAACATAATACAGGCTATTTTGCTATGGATGCACGGCTGGGTATCAAAATATCCAAAGGTATACAATGTTGGCTGATGATGAATAACCTCTTGAATACCGAATACAGCCTTCGTCCGATGGATGTGTCACCACCAAGGACCTTAATTTTCCAAGTAAATGCTAAGTTTTGAATATATTACTCATAAAAGTAGTTATCATTCATTGAAATTCACTATACCATACCGTATGGTATAGTGAATTTTGCAAATAGATACGTAATTCAGCATCAATATCCATCAATTTCTACTATATGAAACCACAAAGTTTACCAGGAAGACTTGGAAAAGAGACCTGTTCGGTTTATGGTACAAAAATTAATTAGATTTTTACTTCTGCGAGTAATCGTCTTGTTGAGCGAAGCTGAGGCCATTCTTAGGTCACATATCAGATAATCATTTTAGATTTTATATAATATGTGCTGGTTTACAATACTTCCGGGATAGTAATGTTCCAGCACTTGTCGGTGCGTATATCCTTGGGCACACATCACAGCCGCGCCGATTTGGCAAAGCCCAACGCCATGTCCCCATCCTGCACCATATAGTGTAAAATATTCTGGTGTCGTATTATTTTCTGAAATTTTCTTTTCTACGATAAATGCTGAACTATACAAATGCGATGGTGATAGAAGGCGACGAATCAGCAGTTCCTTGCCCACGATCATTTGGCGCCTTGTTCCTTCGATACGAAGTGTGATAATCCGTCCGGAATCGCCTCTTTGTAAGGGAATCAAATCAATAATTCCCCCGAAATCTATACCCGATTTGGTATGTATTAATTCGGCCAATTCCTG
>JAVBMZ010000129.1:0-4483 GCA_031551935.1 Bacteroidales bacterium | reverse complement strand
CGGAGAACAAGCCAAGTTCATCGAAGAAAAAGTGCAGGAGTACACCGACAAGTTTGCCAATCCGTATGTTGCCGCCAAGTATGGTTTCATCGACGATGTGATAGAACCGCGCAACACCCGTTTCCGTGTCATCAGGGCTTTGCAGTCGTTATCTACCAAGAAGGATACCAATCCTCCCAAGAAACATAGCAATATTCCCCTGTAATGAGCCTCTCTCCCGGCCCTTCCTCCCAAGGAGGGGTTGGGGGAGGCCACCTAAAAAATATTTGGTATGAAGAAAATAATAAAAATAATAATTACAGGGTGGATGCTGTTGCTGTTTCTTCCGATGATGCCTGTTATGGCACAGGAAGCGGAAGAGGCGCAGTCCGTATCTGAATATGAAGCGTACGACCCATTGATTCCGCAATTGTTTGCCTTCGACAAGAAGAATGATGTTTTTGCCGGTATCAATAATGTCGACAACAAGATTGTACTTCTCCACCGAAAAGGCAACCAACTGGAAATTTATGCCGATTACTTAGTGGATGTAGTTCTGAAACGGCATGACACGCACCATATTTACCGTCCTAAAAGTGTGGCCATATATGATGATTATGTGGTGTTTCTTGCATCTCACCGCGACAGTTGTTATATGGCTGTGCTCGATCTGAAAGGAAAAGAAGTGAAAAAACTGAAATTTCCTGGCGAAGCGAGTGCTTTTAGTTATAGCCCAGGTGCCAAGGAATTGTACATTGCCGGCGAAACGGCTACCGGGTTTGACGTGATTGCATTGGATGCCAGTCGCGGGATGAAAAATCTCGACCTGCAACATGCCGCAGCCAAGCATTACCGCAAGCCGCGCATGTCCGAAGTTATCAAAGTGGAAGACCCATGGGGTGTAGGTATGGCCGCAGTAGCCATGAGTGTGGTTTTCCTTGCTTTATTGTTACTTTACTTAGTATTCAAGAACGTAGGTAAATCCCTAATAAGGATCCAGGATCGCCGCCGCCGCAGGTACGAGGAAAAAGAAGCTGCCGTTATACCGACGACGGCTTCGTCGAAGGACATCAGCGGCGAAGTGTATGCAGCCATCACGGCAGCTATCCACCTCTATAACGAGGAGCAACACGACGAAGAAAATACTGTATTGACCATCAACAAGGTATCGCGTACCTACTCACCGTGGAGTTCAAAAATCCATGGGTTAAACACATATTTTAATAAACGATAAACAATGAAAAAATATAAATTCACCATCAATGGTAATAACTACGCGGTCGAAATAGAAAGCGTTGAAGACCAAACCATACAATTGGAAGTCAACGGTACGCCTTATACGGTGGTCGTTGATAAAGAAATCAAACAACAAAAAACCCCGAAATTGGTGCGTTCGGTAGCTGTTCCGTCCACTGATCAGGGCGCAGCAGTGAAAACAGCCGCTAAAACCGGTACCATCAAATCGCCGCTTCCGGGCACGATCCTCGAAATATTCGTAAAACCAGGTGACAAGGTAACCGTTGGACAACGCGTGCTGATGCTCGAAGCCATGAAGATGGAAAACAATATCGAGTCGGACAAAGCAGGTACGGTTACCGAGGTAAAAATATCCAAGGGAAGCGCCGTGATGGAAGGCGATGTGTTAATTGTAATTGGAGAATAAGATTATGATGACACTTCAAGCTTCCTCCGGATTTTTCGAGTTTGTGAAGAACCAGATGGTTCAATTTTTTGAATACACTGCGTTTGCGAATTTCACGGTGGGACACTTGGTGATGATCGTTGTGGGGTTGATTTTTATTACCCTGGCCATCACCAAAGAATATGAACCGTTACTGCTGATCCCCATCGGGTTCGGCATGATTATCGGTAATATTCCCTTTTTTCCCGGGCTGAAAATCGGTATATACGAAGAAGGCAGCGTATTGAACATCCTCTACCACGGCGTGCAGAACGGGTGGTATCCGCCATTGATCTTCCTTGGCATCGGGGCGATGACCGATTTTACGGCGTTGATATCAAACCCCAAGCTGATGCTGATTGGTGCAGCAGCGCAGTTTGGTATTTTCGGTGCTTATGCGGCAGCATTACAGCTAGGCTTTACTCCCGCCGAAGCAGGCGCCATTGGTATCATCGGTGGTGCAGATGGCCCCACGGCTATCTTCATTTCGTCGAAATTAGCTCCAGACCTGATGGGTGCCATTGCGGTATCTGCGTATTCCTACATGGCATTGGTGCCGGTTATCCAGCCGCCCATTATGCGTTTGCTCACCACGCCTAAGGAACGCCTCATTCGTATGAAGGCTCCGCGTCAAGTGACCAAAACCGAAAAAATCATATTCCCGATTATCGGTATCCTGCTTACGTGCTTCATCGTTCCGTCGGGTTTGCCCCTGCTGGGTATGCTATTCTTTGGCAACCTGCTGAAAGAAAGCGGCGTTACCAAGCGCTTGGCTAACACCGCCAGCGGGCCGCTTATCGACATTGTGACGATCCTGATTGGTCTTACCGTAGGTGCTTCCACGCAAGCTACTTCATTCCTTACCGCCAAATCGATCGGTATCTTTGGTTTGGGAGCTGCATCATTCGTGCTTGCCACGGCAGCCGGTGTTTGTTTCGTAAAATTCATCAACCTCTTCCTGAAAGAAGGCAAGAAAATCAACCCACTGATTGGTAACTCTGGCGTATCAGCTGTTCCCGACAGCGCCCGGGTATCTCAGGTTGTAGGACAGGAATACGATCGGACCAACCACCTGTTGATGCACGCCATGGGCCCCAATGTGGCCGGTGTGATCGGTAGTGCAGTAGCGGCAGGGATATTATTGAGTTTTTTATACTAAGAGGAACATATGAAGTACAGAAGCCCTTCCATCTTTTAGATGGAAGGGCTTCTGTTTTTTATGCACATCAAACTTTTCTGCAGGTAAAGTTGGGACTCCATATGTATTTTACAAATACAAACAGACCGACTAGTCGGTCTGTTTGTATAAACGATCTGTCGAAATGGAAGAATGATGCCCTACAATGCCAGAATAAATACTTGTTGATAATTGGAATAGAGGCGGTAAACAAAAATAAGAAGACTAAAAGCATATGAAAACGACACCTTTACCGGATAGAAAACCATAATGCATGACACGCTGGTGACGGGAAGAAAAAGTACAAGTCATGTCGATCAGTCAATAAACAAAACAGATGTAATATTGGACAAAAAGTCGCTTTTTACATGTATATACGAAAAATAAACTTATATTTGTAAAAAGTACATATGAAAACCAAAGCGATATTACCCCTGAATTGGCGTACCGAACTCGAAAATGTTGACGTTGACTCCATAGACAATGATTTCATTTTACTTGATAAGCCAATTATTACATCTACTATTAAATACCCTTTCAAGGTAGATGTAACTACCGCCATTATTTGTATTAAGGGAACAACCGAAGGCTCAATTAACCTGAAACCATACACTACCAATGGGTCTTGTTTTATTGCTATTTTACCCGGTCAAATTATGGAGTATAAATCTATCAGTGACGATTTCTCCGGACTTTTTATCATTATGTCGAAGCAGTTTACGGACAGTTTGATGCCGAATGTACAGGATCGGCTTCCACTGTCGCTTTCTGTTTGGGATAATCCAGCCATTCCTTTGAGCGAGGAAGCCATGGAAGCTATGGTCGCTTATTTCGAAATGCTGAAAAGGGTTATTCGGATAAAGGAGCATCCAAACCGTATAGACGTGGTGAGACATCTGACGCTGGCGTTTTTTTACGGAGCGGGGATATATTTTCATGATCTTGACAATCATAGAAAAAAGTCACACCATGAAGTATTGGTAGAAAAATTCTTGAATTTGGTACAAGCTCAGTATAAGGAACAACGAGGCTTGGAGTTTTATGCTGACAAATTATGCCTGACACCCAAGCATTTGTCAAAGGTAATTAAACAAACCAGTGATAAGTCCGCCAACGATTGGATTGATGAATATGTGATCTTGGAAGCCAAAGCGCTCTTGAAATCAACCAACATGACCATCCAACAAATCAGCGACGAACTAAATTTTCCTTCACAGTCATTTTTCGGAAAGTATTTCAAACGAGTTACAGGGATGTCACCAAGAGCGTATAAGGGGAAGGGATAATATTCACTGTCGATAGATGAAATTCAATGCAGTAAACAATACGGAATCTATCTGCAATTTTTAATCGTTCCCCTTTTTATAGGATTATTTTTAATGTCCTTATTCATTTTATATCAAAATTAATATAAACATTAATAATTTTAATATTTATATTAAAACCAAGTTTGATGTTTTAACAAATACGAGTGAGTGACTATCTTTAGAAAAAACCTTCAATATCCTCTGTTGTCATAATGTGCATCACTGGTTTTCCAGTTGGTGAATAATTAGGCGTTTCGCAGGCGAAAAGCCCTTCTACCAAATGATTCATTTCTTCTGTTGTTAACGTTTTGTTGTAAGAAATAGCAGATTCTTGTGCCA
>JAVBMZ010000102.1:0-22439 GCA_031551935.1 Bacteroidales bacterium | reverse complement strand
AAAACAGACCGACTAGTCGGTCTGTTTTTTTACCATTTAGCCTACATGTCTTGATGTTATGGTTTACAGGAAGAAACAAACGGATAAATTGGTTCGTAAGTTGCTGACATTTTTGTTATTGACAATGTCTCCGCGAGTATTGTCCTGGATAGTTCCGTACGATGCCGTCGTATACTCAAATTCAATCCCGAAATGCCAGTTATTGATGTTGTAAATCAAGTGTGGGGACACACGGTACATGTATTTAATGTTCGGGTCACGTGCATACCAGGTGCCTGTTACCTTATCCAGCGTACCCAAACTATTCAGGCATCCAGCAAAGAGTCCTACTTGCCATTTGGTACCGTAAACCACATTGAGCCAATAATTCATGTATTGGGTAGGAGTGTAGGTCTCGTAACCGGTTACAGGGTCTGTCGTGCTGACAGCATATCCACCAATCATCAGTGATTCGTTCATGTTTTGGTTATAGGTACCTTGCGCTTTGATATTCCACCCATTGGATTGATACTGGAAATATACTTGTCCGGAAACAGTGGTCAAGACTTCATCGGTGATGTATTTGGCATCGTCATCAGGTGATGTAGTATACAGGCGGGGTTTGATGGTTTTGATATTTCCGGCTACCCCAATCAGCGTTTTCGAAGCTTTATGTTCGATGTTCAGCGTGAATTCCGGCAATAAGGCATTCCGCAGATACGACGGACTTTTACCAATAGGGCCAAAGGAGGCGTAATCACTTTGGTAGGATGCAGTGGCAGAGACTTGCCAGTTTCCGGGACGATAATTGAAACGTACCTGGTCACTACGGTTGAACACCCAAAATGGTGCTCCCAGATTGATGCCGAGCGTGGTGGGCATGCAGGTGGATAATGGGTGCCATGTACGACCGATCAATAAACTGGTCTTTGTCCACGCAAAATCAAGGTAAGCATGGCGTAACCGCAGACCGTTTGTATTAGACGTGCCTGTGAAGTCGATTTCGAGAAAAGCGGAGGCTTTTGCACCTAATATATCCGGTGCGAAAAACCTGGTGTTGACGCGTGAAGCAATGGAAACCAAGTTTGTACTGGGCGCAGCATTGATGTCTTTGCCCAATGCATCCAGGTTTTGTGGCATGGGGTAGAGGGAAAACATGCCTTCAACGGATTCGTACATCTGACGAGTATCGTAAAAATAATCAACTCGAACAAAACCTCCTATTTTCATGCCGTATGAGCGGGTAAATTGTATGGTATCATTACGGGAAAAGGCAGAAAATACACAAATCTGGCAAATAACCAATGATAATAATATGTGTCGAAAAGTTGATTTCATGATGTGGATTTCAATAATTATCTATTATTTAAAGGGTACTTCTGTTCTTGTTTTGGTTTCGTATTGTTGGATATCGCCTGCTTTCCAATTTCGAACGATGTCGATATCCTTTTGTACATTGTTGCGGATGGCTATAACATCAACAATACCTAAACGATTGTATAATGCAGCTTTGTATTTCGAGTCATATAAAGCAGAATATTGCATCCAGTCATCCTGTGCCTTAGTGATCAAGTAAAGGGCAGTCTCTTTATCTTCTTCCATGCCATAGTAATTATAAAGGGCAATATAAGCCGCTGCTCTTATCTTATGGGCATAATACTGTCCAATGAGTGCAAATAATTCAATATCACCTAATAATTGATCTGTTGGTAAAAAAGAACCAGTCTTTCTCGGTGGTAGTTGTTTGAGATAGTATGCGGCCATTCGTGCATAGTATTCCAGTGAATCGGCCACTTGGATGGGTGATATTTGTCCAGTTTGCTTTCCCAAATGGTAATCTTGCGCCCAGAGTGAAATATTCATGATGTTACTGCCGTTCATGGGTTCAATCTCCACCACATCTTTGACGGTGATAAATCCTTTATATCTTTGGGGAGAACTCCAACATGCTTCCGGCAACCATTTTAAATCGATGTCGCCCCATATCTGGCGTGTTGCCCAAGGAAAAACCATGGAAGCAGCGCTCCAGCTATTATATAATGTTTTTGTATCCAAATCTGGATAATGCCTTTTGATAGCATTGTCAAATATTTCGGAAGAAACATCTGGATTGTAAGCTAACCGGCCATATAACATAAACGAGTACCATTGCTTGTCGATGATCAACGGGCGATCAGGATTGCCATCCTTTCCTAAAAAATCCTTTCCCCAACAATATCCGTCTGGCCCCATATAAAAACCTACCACCTTATGATCGTCAATACCCGGCATTGATTTGATATATGCTCTTGCAAAGTCTTCATTGCCCCAACGTATGGCGTAATAATCGTCATTACGGACCGTTAACCAGGTTTGCCTGTCTTTAGAAAAATAAGGCATAGCAGGCTGTACGAAAGGAGGATCAACAATCGAGTGCATATGCGCCACCGAATATTTCAAACTGAATTGTAACGGACATTTCAAATCTTTAAATGCATCAAGTATAGAAGCCATAGCCGTGTAATGGAAACGATGGATCAGCTTAAAATCTCTGTTCGGTTGAATGGCTAAAGCATCGTTGATACCTTCGCCATACGTTTTCCATAACCATTCCTCGATGCCCACTTTCAGGTTTTTATTTTGAGGATCCATATTTTCACCTGCGGTAATCCCAATACCCGCTACATCTGGATATGTCAATATAAACTCTCTGGTGGCAGCCCTGAAATATTGGATGGTGGTTGCATTGTCGCGGCTATCGGTAATACCATATTTTCCATCAATACCATGGGCGAATATATTCCACGTAAAAAGGTAGGTTTTGATACCTCTGGCTTTTGCATAAGTCATGACTTGACGCCAAAAAGTAATCTTTTCATCAATTGAGATTTTTTTTATTACTTCATGTTCAGCCATCATGTCAGCATTGGTAAAATCCTTTCCCGAATCGCTAAAGTGATGGTCCGGTCTATATTTGGTACGCCAAACATCATTCAGTGAAATATCCGGAAACTCAGGTACTTTTACCATGGACGGAAATGCATTTAATGTCCATAAGGTGATTGTATTAAATCGGTTGCGGGCCATGTCGTCAAATTGCTTTTTCCAAAATTCCATATCCCATATTACCGAGATATTTTGTTGAAATGCATCGCTGACATCAGAATAGCTGGGGGTACGCAAGTCCAACGGAAGATTGAATTTGATTCCCCTGTTGGTAATATATGGTTTCTGATCCGAATCTTTTAACTGGTCAAGCTGGTGGTTACGGATAGACTCTGCTATATCCAAGCCTCCATACATTGTTCCGACAGCGTCGGTTGCCAACACCCAGATAACAAGGCTATTCTTTCCCTGTTGGGTTCTTATAGCATATGATTCTGCTGTACGATACTGCACTTCCCGTAATTGGTTAGCTACTGTTTCTTTATCGGAGGCTTCTACAGAGGAAAGCAGATAAATCAAAATAGTATTGTCAGCGACAGACCTGCTTTTTTTCTGAACAGAAACCTTCATACCTGCGGCTTTACCTGCGGATGTTATTTCTTCAACGGCAAAATCAACAGGACCTTCTGATGAAGCGTTAATCATCACAATTTGTTTTGGAGATTGGCTCCAAACAGTATTTTCACACCACAGAGCTAATAAAAAACTGATGTATATCCATAAAATTCTTTGATGCTTCATCATGGGAGGTTGAATCATTTGGTTTTTAACTTGGTTTACATTAAGTTATTTCCTTTATTGTCGCAATAACGGAAACTTTTAAGGTGATAATGGCCAATCATCATTCACGGGACGTGGGGACAATACTTTGACATCTTAATAGTCAATGGGCAAATGTCGCATTTTCTGCTTAGAAATACAAAAGAATCATTGTGTTTATGTATTTCTACTGAAAATAAGTTGTTTATTAGAATTTACCATACCATACTGTATAGTATAATTAATATAATATTCCGATAGTAAGTATTTTATGAATTTTAATAAATAACAACAAATGCGGTAAATAATTTGTTTCTATCGTAAATAAATGATATACTTGTAGGTATTGAAAATTAGTATACGTTACATATTGAACATCAAAAATATAGTTGATTAAAATTTTTCTAAATGGATCATTTAATTTTTATGTTATGAAAAAGATATTGGTTGGTTTATTGTTATTTCCATCCCTTGCATTTGGGGATGTACGTATTAGTTTTGATGAATTGCCTGACCTGGCAAAATCGTTTATCAACAAACATTTTAAAGATTTTTCGGTGTTATATGTTGAGCGCGATACCGCAGACAGTGAATATGAAGTAAAACTCAGTTCTGATGCTGATATTACGTTTGATTTGCGAGGTGATTGGACAAAAATTGAGGCCGGTAAGAAAAAGATGCCGCAAAGTATATTGGACGAGTTACCTAAAACAATGGTAGATTACATTACAAAAGAATATTCGGTAAAGTCTATCACTGAAATACGCCGTTGGAACAATGGCTACGAAGTGGAAATATCGAAATCATTTGATGACATAGATTTATATTTTGATTTAAGCGGTAAATTTATCAGGAAAGATAAGTGAGTTGAAAGTAGACTGAAAGATGATTATTTTTTGTGGTTGATATACTTTGTGGAGGAATAATGAAGGATAAATATTGATTGATGTTATTTATTTAATTTTTCATTAATTTTGCCACACACATACATGATACCCACCAATGAAATTTTTACGCCTTTTTATCATTTGTTTGATGTGGATATCGGCCATACAGCCGGTTCAATCACAAGTTAACATCACGTTATCGAAGAAAAAAACAGTCATTGACGGTAAAAGTTATTACCTACATACGGTTCAAGCGGGTGAAACATTATACTCCATCAGTAAGGCATATAATGTTTTGCAAAAAGATATAGTATTTAACAATCCCGATGCATTTGAAGGTATCAAGATAGGGCAGGAGTTGAAAATTCCCATTAATTCTGGAACACCTGCAAGTAACCAGCTTGAATCGGCGCAATTTATTTATCATATTACCGAAAAGGGACAAACTACTTACGCGCTAACTCAACTTTACCATGTGAGTATGGAGGATTTATATAAGTATAATCCTGAATTGGAGCATTCTCCTTTACAGGCCGGGCAAGTGGTGACCATTCCTAAAAAAGCAGGTCAGGTTGTGGCGTCGAAACCGGTACCTCAAGATAATTATTTCATCCATAAAGTACAAAGGAAAGAAACGCTTTTCTCGATAGCTAAAGAACACGATGTCGATTTAAATAGGATTTTTGAAGCAAACCCGGAGTTAGATGCCAATGACCCTAAAATAAAAATCGGACAGGAAATTAAAATACCGTTTTCCGATGCTAATGTTCAGCCTATTGGTCTACCTATAGCCACATCGAAAACAGATACGGTGATTATCCGTCAGGATTTGGGAAATTCTGTTATGATGCCTCCGCAGATGATGGTGAAAGAAGATTCTATCGGATGTTTGCCAACCGTCCGGAAAGATTTTCGTGTCGCCATGTTGTTACCATTATTTTTAGCCGATAATGCTCCGGCATCCTTGCCCGATTCGTCTATGGTAAAGGACGCTGATGGCCGGATTCGATTGAAAAATGGTCGTTATTGGATATCCTCAAAATCCACCAATGCCCTCGAATTCTATCAAGGCGCGTTGTTGGCCATTGATTCCTTGAAAAATCAAGGGTTGAATGTTAAGGTGGATATATTTGATACCATGAGGGATACCATTAAAATGGCACAAATATTAAGAAGTCCGGTCATGAAAGAGATGGATTTGATTGTAGGGCCGTTTTATACAGAATTAGTGAACCAAGTAGCCCGTTTTGCAAGGGAAAATAAGATATATTATGTATCTCCGGTAGCAATTAATGTCGAATCGTTGAGAAATAATCCCTATTTGATGCAAGTGAACGCAGGAGAGATTACTTCCATTGGGCCTATGGTTGATTTTATAGCCAAACAGGAAAAGATACGTGTTATCTTGATCGGCAATAAATCCGAAACAGATCAAACGTTATTTCATGCCTATCAGAATAAGCTGAAAACGGTATTTGCCGATACCATGTTATCGGTTCACCAATTCAGGACGGATAGTTTGTTGCAACCAACCAGATACCTGAAAAAAGATAGACTGAACATTGTTATTATTCCGGCAATAGATGAAGCTTTTGTAAACGTATTGACTGCACAACTTAATGCCGCGGCATATAACCATAAAATTAATTTATACGGACTTGCTGCGTGGACTAAGTTTGTGAATTTGGACCTGGAGTATTTCCATCTTCTTGAGTTCCGCTATGCGACGGCTTTTTATATTGATTACCAGAGACAAGCGGTGAAGCGATTTTTGCAGCAATACCGGAAGTTTTATTTCACAGAACCGACCATGTTGACAGGACGCGGAAGCATATCGTCATACCCTTACCAGTTTGCTTTTTTAGGGTATGATGTGATGTTTTATTTTGCATCGGCCATGAAACAATATGGTAAAGGTTTTGGGTATTGTATTCCGAATTATTATTTACCAATGCTACAATCCGATTTCCAGTTTCATAAAATTGATCCATACAGTGGATATATGAATACCCATCTGGACATATACAGGTACACCAAAGAGTACACAGTGGTAAAAGAAAACATCAGGTAGACATGGTGGTGACAAGTTAAGATAACTCTGTTTAAATTTCTTGTTTTCAAGAGTTAAAAGTTTTTGTCGAAAAGTACATACCCAAGTGGGTATCAGGCTAAAAATAGTTGATAAAAAGAAGTTTTCTTAGTATCTATTAATGATTCAGTTATACAAATTGAAACCTTTTCGATTTTATAGACAGGTGGATCAACAATAGTTATATGTTTTTGACTGTGGGTATTGTCGTTAAACCTTCCCATAGTCAGGTGGGTTTGTAATTTGGCAAAAGTAAAGAGGTTTGACAACTGCCAGTCAGAGCAATAAAAGCGGAAATAAAAACAGACCG
Source organism: Bacteroidales bacterium (assembly GCA_031551935.1). GTDB lineage: Bacteria > Bacteroidota > Bacteroidia > Bacteroidales > UBA4181 > JAIRLS01. Next base: position 15,490 of record JAVBMZ010000102.1, on the reverse strand, counting down.
ACCGGTCGGTCTGTTTTTATAAAATCTAAGAATGATTTACAAGTAAATTAGGTACTGTAAAAATAAATTAGACTTTCTATAACTTCTGGTATAAAGTTAAAAACCCTGCCAAATTCTCTTTTTGGCAGGGTTTTTAACTAACAAAACGATATAGGAAATATTAACGAATGACTATTTTTTGGTTGATGTTCATTTCAGGAACACGTAAGATATAAGTTCCTTGAGGTTGGTTGCTGATGTTAACGGTAGTTTGCGTACCGACACCGGTTTGCGCCATGGTCTTGTAAACTAATTTTCCAGACACGCTAAATATCTCAATGGTCACCGGCATATCCTTTTTACTATCCCATTTGATGATAAATTGTCCGTCAGATGGGTTCGGGTATATCTGTAAGGGGTTATTACCTGTCAGGTTTTCTACGCCCGATACAAAACCGACTTCAACATTCATTACTGTTGGCGTGGTGGAACAACCCTTATCGTCTACTACTCTTATCCTATAAATTCCGGTAGCCAAGTTAGTGTAATAGTGCGGACTGGCACCTGTTTCAGGTGTTTGAGTATCCAACGTGAAGGTATAAGGTTGGGTTCCACCTTGGGCAACTACCTCTATTTGTCCGTCTGAAGCAGATGCACGGCTGGCAGCGGTAGGGGTACACGTAGCCTCCAGTTGGGACAATTGGGTGAGTTCCTTGAATTCACTGTTTTTAGTACACTTATTTTGGTCTGTAACTATTACCATATAGGTACCTGCAGAAAGGTTTTCGAAAAGACCGCTTGTTTGTGCTTGACCTACCGGATTTGCACCTTTATATAATCTATAAGCGTATGGATGTTCCAAATCGTAAGTGCCTCCAGCAGCGCTGGCAGTGATAATTCCGGTAGAAGCGCCGTAACAGGCAATGGTTTGGGTAATGTCTACGGATACACTTAAGCCTGGATTAGGTTCTGTAACTGTAATCTGTGGGACAGTGGCAGTCGTACATCCATAATTGTCTTTTATGGTAATAGTGTAGGTAGCGGCGTACAACTCTGCAAATGCGTATGGGGATTCATAATCAATTCCCACAGTTCCGTGGCTATTGGCAATGCTGACAGTATAGGTTCCGGTACCACCGGTTATTCCACCGACAGTAATGGTGCCGGTCGGATCACCATTACATAATACTGGTGTTGACGTAATTTGGGAAGCATCTACTTCTACGAGAGATAATTCGTCCACCACTATTTCATTTACATTGGATATATTAGCGTAGGTGGTAATACATTTGGTGGTTTGCTCTTCTACCTTTGCTGAATAAGTGGCGACTTCCAATCCGCTGAAAGCTCCTGAAATATTAGGCCCAGGTGCATTTCCTCCCGATAAGGTATAAGTATATACAGCCCCACTTGTCGCGCCTCCTTTGGCTTTCAGGGTAATTTTCCCGTTGCTCATGCCACTACAAGCATCTTGCGTTACTACAGATTCAAATTCTAACTTTGGATTCACATCTGAGATCACAATATTTTCTTGGATAGCCTGGCATGTTCCGTCGGAAACTACTAACCGATAAGTACCTCCATGCAAATCGTTGAAAGCGATCGAACCACTGGGATTGGTTACATAAGTGGTGATTGGGGTTTGGGATTCGTCTTTGTACAAGGCATAATACAGTGCAGCGCTACCTCCTGATGCAACGACCGTTATTTTACCGGCGGCTGTGCCTGCACATATCACATTAACAGGTTTGATAGAACCTATCACGATAGCAGGCGGTTGGCTAACATCTAAGGTGCCCGTCATCAACATACAGCCGGGAGTATCCTCAGTGTCAACAATACCGGATTTGGCTTTATATAAGCCGGGTTTCAGATTATTAAAGGTATAACTGCTTTCTTTCACCGTGGGAGGAGTAGTAATGACAGTAGCACCGGTGCTGGCATCAATCAAACCAAACCAATCTTGAGGTTCTCCATCGCTTGTTTCCAAAGTGATGCTTCCAACCAATGCCGGGGCATTTAGGATATTACATGTGTAGGATTCGATGGTAGGAGTTAAAGTGGCTGTTCCGACACGGGAAATACTGGTATAGGCCGAATCGCGGCAGTTATCGTCTTCACCTGCAAAACGGATACTGACCGTATATATCCCCGGAGGGCAATTCAAAAATTCATGGTTATTGACCCAATGACTGTCATAGCTGAGACCACCCCCAAAATCGGTAAGCCTTGCACGGTATTCCAAAGTCTTTCCAGCGGGTGCATGGGCATTTACCGTAATGGTTCCTTTGGAATTACTAACATCGCACGATGCTTCTACGATGTCCATGTTTGTAATGGATAATGCATCCGGAGCTGCAATAGTAAAACTACGATCTTTACTGCATTGTCCATCATTATATGCTATGGTTACCGTATAGGTGCCAGTATTCAAATTAGGCGCCGTACCCGTTTTGATGGAGTCAATTACACCAACCCCTGTTTTCGACCAGGTATAGGTATAAGGACCGGCGCCACCCACCACATTCAATATGATGGAACCATTGTTGGCTTCATCCTGGCAACCGGAAACATCTGTAACTGTACCATTGATCCCAATGATAGGACAGGCTTTAGCCATATATACATCTCTTGGCACAGGATTAGGCATAGCTCCAGAAGGGTATGCATTGTAAAATATAGAATCTCCAATAACGATAGATGCAGCTGAAAATGAACCGGTCAATTTAAAACTTCTCGATGAAAAAACAAGACCCTTTGCATCGTCGGCTACCACACCTTCCAGCACATCAATATTGGTCAAAGTATTGTCAGCATTGATGGTATAAGCTGCTACAAACATACCCGCCGGTAGCGTCCTGTTGTCGGGCAACGTAACTGGATCTCCCAAAGAGCCAGCCATATATAGTAAACCATTCTTGGTTTGAAGCCCATATACATAATCATTGCTGGTGGAACCATTGGAATATGCTTCTATTAAAGTGCCATCCTCTGCATCAAGGCTCAAAAGATAGATGGCTAATCGTCCATCAGCACCAGGATGTGGTAAATTTAATGGAATATTATTATAAGTAAGATCTTCGGCGCCAAACGATCCGGTAAGATATACAGTGCCATTATAGATAGACAATAGCTCAGCACTTGTTGTTTGCGCACTGGTGCTATTATTAAGCCACTTATAGTTACCCACTGTATCTACTGCGCCGACAAAGAAATATTGCTTTGTATTATCTATATTCTGCCCTGTTGGATACGGATTATTTTCCCGGTCTGTAAAGGTCATGGTGGGAAATGTGTATCCGGTAAATACATACCGATCCGCTGTCGTCACAATTCCTGTCACGTTGATATTATTTTCCGGAGTAGCTTTAAAAGTATTGTGCCATAAGTAAGCGCCGCTGGAAGTAAATTTGGCAAGGAAGCCTGTTTTAGCGGATAACATCCAATTGGTAGTACCGGGTACAAACGTGGCATTGCCATCAGTCCTGCCGCCTACTAAAATATGCCCCGATGGAGCAACAGCTAATGAATGAACATATTGAATACCTTCACCGGCAACAATGGTTTTTACCCACATCAATACACCTGTCCGGCTATTGTATTTGGCTAAGAATATATTCGATCCACCGCTACCGTCTGGCATGGGTAGGGGGGTGGGATTTCCCAACATGGTTCCAAAAATGCACTCTGCGCTATAAATACCAGCAACCAATAGGTTACCGTCAGAAGCAAAAGCTAATTTACTATACCGTTCATTTCCTGTGCTGCCAATGGTCACAAACCATTCTTCTTGTTGATCATCATTGTATTTAGCCAGAAAAAGATCCCTGCTGCCTTTAGACTTAAGCGATTCACTTCCGTGCTTTAATGAATCTAAAAAAAATCCGCTTAGGTAAGTATTTTGTACTTCATCCGTAATGAAACTTTCCGGTTCAGCATAACCGCTACCAGTGATGTGGTTGCTGGATAAGTACTGTTGTCCTTTTGATAAGCTACAAATTGAAAAAAGAGTAATGAATAACAGTAAAATTTTTTTCATGATACATAATTTACATTTTACAATTTCCGAGTAAAAACTAAGAAGGACGTTCGGGATCATCATCGAATATTTCACCTGGTTGAACATCAGTTCCCCCATATGTTTTTTTTCCATCCAATACTTCCAGCTCTGGCATTGACCAAGCTTTTCTCACCCCATTATGATCCTTTTCCTTGGTATTCATCTCTTTTTGTATATGATTTAATGATGCATAATATTCGCCAAAATAAACCAACAAAATTAAGTGTTATTTGCGACAAAACAAATACCAAAATGTTTTTACAGCTTAAAATGAATCTATTATGGTACATATACGAAGGTACAACCCTATAAGTTACAAAAAAGAAGTCATTTTTGACGAAAAATTTCAGATTTCTATTTAGTTAAAATGGTTTCCATCAGAAAATATTCAATGATGTGTCTCTCGTATTGTTCAGCAGAAATGATATCTCTGCCGAAGGTATGATAGCAAGCTAAATCTGACTTACTATGCCCGCCTGACCGAATGACTCGGTCAGGCGGGTAGGCAAAAATACCAGGAACGAGGTGCAATCTCTTCGTCCTAACGTAGGAGCGGACAGACGGATTCAGTTATTAGAAAATTTCTAATAACTCAACATGTTGAGAAACAAAGCAAAATATTTTCCATTCAGCCAAAATAAAATTCATAAAAACAAAAAGCCCCTGTCGGATGGAGTTCGACAAGGGCTTAGGCAAACGAGTTTTCTCATCAGATAAGCATCAAATAACCATTACAAAAATATGCGGTATACCATCCCCAAATGTCTTTTTTTTGACCAATGAAGCCCATCAATTGATAATTTTTGATTTTTGATTGACAATCAAAGGTTGAAAAATATGCAGACAAGGTATATGGTAGTTGGGCAGGTCATTCGGGCGGTCCTGCAAAAATACCCAGTTGCACGACTTATGGACAAAACAGCCCTGTTGTTCGGCAGAGGTTGTCCCTCTGTCGAATTTATGGTAGCGGGCTAAGCCTGCACGAATACCAAGGATGAGGTTCAACCTCATCCCAACCTTTTTTTCTAAAGGTTCGAGAGTAAATGATAAATAGTGAATGACCAGCCCGTCTGACCAAGTCAGTCGGGCTGGCAGTAAATAAGCGCTTGGTGATGTCTGCGTTGTAACGAGTTTAGATTTATTTAGTACCTTTGTATGAGTAAAATACCAGCATGTCACAGATTTTTGGATACATTTCGCGTACCGATCGTCCGGTTCCGATGGGAATGGCCGACCGGATGATACACGCCATGTCGGGATGGAAACCTGATGCCACAGGCATTGATGCGCAACCCAATGCCATTTTGGGCTGTTTGTTGTTGCATACTGCGGAAGAATCGCTTCAGGAGGTATTGCCCTATACTGATGAGGAAGCGCAAATGACCATTACCGCCGATGCGCGTGTCGATAACCGCGATGAATTGTCAGTGGCGCTGGGTTTGAAAAATGATGCGGCAACGCCTGATAGCCTATATCTGTTGAGGGCATTTCAAAAATGGGGAAACGGTTGTGGTTGCCATGTGTTGGGCGATTATGCTTTTGCCATATGGGACCGTCGCAAGCGTGCATTGTTTTGTGCCCGCGATCATATTGGCGCCCGCGCATTGTTTTACTATATAGATCAAGAGAAATTTATTTTTGCTACCGAACCCAAGGGTATTCTTGCTTCGGGTGAAGCGCCTGACCAGTTGCAAGACGATTGGATAGCTAATATCCTTGTAAATGTGGATCCGGCTAAAGATATGGCGCCTTATGTGTCCATGAAAAAATTGCCGCCAGCCCATTGTTGCCTGCTTACCCCGGAAAAGTTCAGCCTGTATCAGTATTGGGATTTGGATGTTACCCGTGAAATTCGTTATCGGCGGGAGCAGGATTATTATGATGGAATGCGTGCGCTGTTGGAACAAGCTATCAAGTCGTGTACACGTTCGGCTTTTCCGGTAGGAGCGGAGCTAAGCGGAGGTTTGGATTCGTCGGGCATTGCAGCCATTGCCCAACGGGAATTGAACAAGCGGGGAAAGGAACTCATGACATTTTCCCATGCCCTTCCTGCATGGGCGAAAGGAAAAATATACCCTTTCGAGGACGAAAAAGTTTTTATCCAGTCGCTTGACACATATGTCGGCATAACCCAACAACATGATATCACAGCTGAAGGAAAAGGGCTTTTAGACGAATTCCGGTTGTGTAACGAACGTTTTGGCTATCCCACCGGTTATCCATTACCGGTTTTTTGCGACGCACTCTATGAAAAGGCGCAGGCGGAGGGTGCCCGCATCCTGTTATCCGGTTTTCCGGGCGATGAACTGGTTACCAGCCATGGCAGCGAGTTTTATAATGAATTATTGTATCAACATCGATACTACACCCTGTGGCGCGACTTGTATAATCAAAACGATCGCCGTTTGTTCAAAACAGGGTATACCTTTGGAGGCCGGTTGCTGGCACAATATTTTCCCGGAATTTATTATTTGTTAAAAGGCAAACCAGAACCCAAAATCGATTGGCGCGACAATAGCTTTCGCTGTGTGGTGGCTACCAATGATTATGCCGACAAAATGCACCTTCGCGAACGGATCTTCGCCTATGCACAGTATCCTGTATTCCATAGTGTCCGGGCACGCGAACGGGTGCGTATTACCGAAAATTTTGTTTGTCGCCGGTTGGAGCAATGCGCCGCACATGCTTTGTATGCGCATTTGGAATATCGTAATCCGTTGGCCGATCGCCGTTTGTTAGAGTATGTGCTGGCGCTTCCGCCCGAGATTAAAGTCCGTAATGGTTTTAGGCGATATCCTTATCGAATGGCTGTTGCGGGGATCATCCCGGAAGACATCCGTTGGCGTACATCCAAGGCTGGCGCTACCATTCCTACTTATTTATTACGTCTTATCAAAGATAGTGAGCGCATTAATCATGTATTGCGACAGGCGAGTGAAAACCATCTTTTTCCATCATACATTGATGTGTCAAAAATGCAATATATCAAGCAGCGATTGGATAACAAACAATTGAAAGATGACATATATCCATATTCGTTCTTTAGTGCGTTGATGTTGTTGGACGACGGGATGGCTTGGCCTAAAGGCGGGCAATGAAGAAAACCAGAAACGGGAGACCAGAACCGATTATTTTTATATCTTTGCCACGCAAAAAATATGGCTGGTGTTGCCAGTTCCCATATATGGCCTCATAGTTCAAGGGATAGAACGAAAGTTTCCTAAACTTTAAATTCCAGTTCGAGTCTGGGTGAGGCTACATTATTTGATATGGTCTTCTAAATGTCATATCTTTTTTATGCTATATCTCAGTCAATATGATCAATATCCGGCAAGAAGTTGATTTGTTCCCATACAATACATTTGGTATACCGGCCACAGCATCAATGTTTGTGGAGGTCGATTGCGTGGACGAGGTGAGCGATTTTTTAAAATCACTTGCTGATCCTTCTATTGCTTTTATTTTGGGAGGTGGCAGTAATGTTTTATTTGTCGCTGATCGTTGTGAAGTAGTGGTTCATCCTGTATTCAAAGGAATTGAATTGATTGATGAAACAGCTGACAGTGTATTGATACGTGCTGGCGCTGGTGAAGTATGGGATGATTTTGTTCAATGGTGTGTTGACAGGCATTACTCAGGTGTAGAAAATTTGTCACATATTCCTGGTCTCGTAGGTGCTTGTCCGATACAAAATATTGGCGCTTACGGTGTTGAGGTGAAAGATGTGGTAGAAAGTGTCGAAGCTATGGAACTCGTTACAGGTCAAGTGGCTCTTTTCAGCCAGCAGCAATGTCAATTTGGTTATCGCGATAGTTTTTTTAAGCAACATAAGAGACAATATTTTGTCACTGCAGTGCAATTCAGGTTGTCCAAAAAGTTTGTTCCTAATGTTCACTATGTGGATTTAAAGATGGAATTATCTCGTGTACCTTTAGTGACATTGGAAAGTATCCGGCAAGCTGTCATCCATATCCGCAATCGTAAATTACCCGATCCGTCAAAAATAGGTAACGCTGGCAGTTTCTTTAAAAATCCGACCATTAGTACTGAAAAATCTACCGAGATAAGTAAACAATATCATCAGGTTCCCTTGTATCCGGTGACTCCCGATTTTTGGAAAATTTCGGCAGCATGGTTGATACAACAATGTGGTTGGAAAGGAATACGGGAAGGACAGGTAGGTACATACCCCAGTCAACCATTGGTGATTGTCAATTATGGTGGTGCTACAGGAAAAGAAATCCTTGATTTTTCTACTAAAATTATTGATTCGGTGCACGATAAATTTGGCATTAGATTGGAACCGGAAGTGAATATCTTGTAATTTTCTGATTACATATTGATATCATTTCAATGTCAGCAACAATACAAAAGAGCCATTTTCATGAATGGCTCTTTTTGATGGTTTATATTTACAATGACAATTTTCTTAAAATGTGTTTGATGTTGAGCGCTTTACTGTTTTTTAATTGTTTTTTTACCAACTAAAAACAAAAAAGAGCGATTATCCCGAATGGCCCTTTTCAATTACTAACATTTACAACTACTAACTTATGAGAACAACTACTGCTACTATGAAACTATAAAATAAGGGTCAAAATCCGTGCCAAAAAGGGCATATTGTAACTTTTATGGAACAAAAATCACTATAGTAAAAAGCAAAAAGAGCGGTTCTCCCGAACGGCTCTTTTCAATTACTAACATTTACAACTACTAACTTATGAGAAAAACTACTGCTACTATGAAACTATAAATATAGTATTCAAATATTGTGCCAAAAGAATGTTTAGAGACAATTTTTTTAATAAAAAATAACTTATGATACAAGTAATACTATAAATACGCAAAAAGAGCGATTCTCCCGAATGGCTCTTTTCTAATTCACTAATATTTACAACTACAAAATTATGAGAAAAACTAACTGTTATGATTAACCTTTAAATAGTGTGTAAAAACGGTCTCAATAACTAAAAACAATATAATAATAAATGCCTTTTAATCAATGTATTAAATTTTTATTACAAAATATTTACCATATCTTCGGTTGAATAACTGAATGCAAACTTTGTTTTTATATTTCCTGCACGCAGCGTAATTATTTTTATACAAATGTACAATACACACTTATTATAGGTTTTCAATTTTAGATATTTTATTTATAATTTTAGATATAAATTACCAGATTTGTTCAAAATGTCAATAACTGTAATGGTAAAATGAGTCACAATGTATGACCTATCTTCATTTGTATTTATTTGTTATTCAAGATGTTGTGAATTTATTATCAGTGTATTTGTCTGATTTGAGGATATAGTTACTTCGGTCAGTTGTTTTTGTGATACCAACTAAAAGCAAAAAAGAGCGATTCTCCCGAATGGCTCTTTTCAATTACTAACATTTACAACTACTAACTTATGAGAAAAACTACTGCTACTATGAAACTATAAATATAATATTCAAATATCGTGCCAGAAAGCCAAAATGGTGTCATTTTTTTGCCCCTATTTCTACTTTTCTTTTAGCAGCCATTTGTTCTTCTGTTAAGGGAGAATTATTTTTTGATTCTTTACTTGCGATAATGGTTAATTGCTGTTTATCAACACCTTCTTCTATTAGTCTACGTACGATATATTCAGCGCGTTGGGTAGCTAAACTTGGTAGTCTGAGTTCTGAAGAAGAATCCCTATAGCCAGAAATTTGGAATATGATACCAGGGTTGGCTTTGATGATAGACGCAATACGTGGAATCAATGGTTGGGACATTTCGATAGGTTCGGCACTATCCTTTTTAAAACGTAACCATCCGGAAAATAATTCTTCATTTAATGGTTGTACTCCCAAACTGTATGTTTTCTGTTCTTCGTTCAGCACAATACTTTCCGTTAAATAATATCCATCGGGAAACTTGACCCAATATTCTTTTTGATCTTCCTGGACTGCCAGCTTGAACGTTCCAGTAGCATCAGTACGTCCTATTTGTGTATCTCCGTCGGTGTAAAAATAAATAACTCCCCGTTCGGCAATTGGTCTACCTGTTGTTTTGTCATATAAACTGATGGTGACAGGTAGAATTTCTGACATATATAATTTAATATCTCGTTGGATATCTGAAAATTGACTTTTTGTGTCGGTTCTGACATCTACTAACGAAGGCTTATATCCTGTTGCTCTTACATATAACATTAATGATTTCCCAGTATTCAAGAAAAGTCCATAATATCCTGTGCTGTCGGATGTTGTTTGTTGTTTGGTTTTTCCGTCAACCGATAATGCTAATCTAGCCCCTTTCACAGCCATACCAGTATTGGCATTCAAAATGTTTCCACTGAGATATAGTAAGGATGGAATGCCTTCAAACAGATATATGTCGTCACTCACTATTTCGTTACGAGACGAAGACATCATTCCTATATTGCCCGTAATGACCAAATTGAAGTCATCGCCTTGTGAATTATATGGACGGCGAAGATTGACCGGTGGACTGAATGTATTGTTTTTGATAACAGAACAAAAAATATCAAGACCACCATAACCAATATGTCCGTCAGATGCAAAAAATAACAAAGAATCTGCATATACAAAAGGAAACTCTTCTCTTCCCGGAGTGTTGATAGCATTTCCAGCATTAACATCTGGCCCCCATTTACCATTATCTGCCTGATCAATGTACCAGATGTCAGTTTGGCCGATTCCTTCAGGAGCGTTGGATGTGAAATAAAGACGTTTACCTCCATTGGCAATGGCTGGATGTCCCATTGCTTGGTTTTTTTTGCTTTGTAAGATCATTTCCGGCGTCGACCATTTGTTATTTTTCCATTGGCAAGTATAAATACCACATCGGTTATTGTCCGAATTGCAGTCGTAAAAGTAAACGCGTCGGGCAATACTATCATAAGTAAATAACCCATTAATATTTTTAGGAAGTGCATAGTCAGCCAATTGAGGATTCACAAGCCGCTGATGATGCAGTCGTGCCATATACAATTCGGCATATTGTAAACCTGTACGTGGATCTATTTTTGCATCTTTTGTTGGAGATCCTGCTGCCGAATAGTATATCATATGGTTGGTAAATAATGAGATACCAAACTCACTTCCGGCGGTATTGACTTCAGTAGCCAAACGAAAATTGGTATAAGGATTAATTTGGTTATTTTGCAGTGCAAACTGACAGGATGCTATTTTAGATGCAGCCGAAGGATGACCAGGTTGTATTTGAATACAGTGTTTGAAAGCATTCAGTGCTTTGAGATAGTTTCCGGTTTGTTGTAATGCTAAACCATACGAATACCAAATATTTGCATTGTTTTCATTTTTGTTGACCGCTTGTTCTAACCAAGGTAAAGCAGCTTGAGGTCTGTTGATATTTAGGTAACACAGCCCTATTTTTAATTGTATATCAAAATTATAGAGCTCTCTTGTTGTGTTTGCTTCTTTTTCGTAAATGAGCACGGCCTCGTAATATTGTTTATTATCAAACAATTTGTCAGCTTTTGATACTTGGGAAAACCCAGGTATGATGGTTATGCTGGCTAGCAAAATAATAATAAAACGCCGGTGTTTTGTGTATGATTTGATTTGTTTGGTCACAAACTTATACATCTGATGATAAATTCATCTTTATTTGGTTCTGATAACTTCGATGGTACCTTTTTGTACCAATCCTTGGGGTGAAGTAGAAATATAGAAATATACGGCTGGTTCCACTACACGACCCTTGTAGGTTCCGTCCCAACCATTGTCGCCTTCGTAGAGTAGGTTTCCTAATCGATTAAATATTTGTACTTTATAACCTTGTACAAATATATCATTGACACCGTCTCCATTAGGCGTGAAAGCGGTTGGTAATTGTTCCGCTGCCGTTACACGCAAAGTACCTGACTGATATTCAAAAACATAGTTTTTATCTAAACCGCCTGATACGATGATTTCGTAATTCTTTACCGAAGAGTTGGGTTGTGCGATACAAGAAGCAACTGGCAATTGATCAATCATACTAATGTTGTCACTATTAGCAAATCCGGAATAGATAATTTTCCATTCATTTGGATTAGACTCTCCTTGTTTCCGCTCATAATCTTCGGCTTTTGCTGTCAACGTTTTTTTACGAACATTGAGCGAAGCTGTTGCCGTTGCAGCCATTCTTCCTTGTCCACCTTTGAATGCGGCCAGTATTTCGACGCTACCCGCGGCTAATGCTTCGGCTTTCCATTTTGCCTGTTGGCTATCGTATTCAATACGGACGATATTTTGCGGAGAGGTGGTGATTTCCAATTCGGACATATATATACCTAGGTTCACATTGATCGGGAGCATGAAAGGGGCATCTCCATAAGTGATGGCCGGTAATTCTTCGAAGGACAACACCGGCATAATCGTTAATTTGCCGGATTCATATTTGAAATCATAACAATCATCAGAACCTCCATCTACGCTGATGTCTATAGTGCCTACAGGAGTTGCGGGAGTTGCGGTTGTTGCAGCGACAGGTTTGCGATCAAGTACCGATTCATTTTGCTCAAGCCGGAAACCAGAATATTTAACGGTCAAGACGGGATTTTCCTCTCCGAAAAACCGTGATTGATCGTTAGCTGTAACTGTCAACATGGCCTTAGTGATCGTCAATACGCCGGGAGAATAACTGAAAGCATACTTGTCATCTTCTCCGCCAGTAATGGTGATAGGATAAGGTCGATCTGCTTTTGAATCAATTTGTGCTGCGCAATTTACCGTAGGAGCTTTATCAAGTGAACTTGGCGAATCGGTCCCTTCAAAACCGGTATATGTTAGACGGAATATTGGATTATCAGTACCATATTCCCGCGAAACAGAATTGACTGATACTTGAAGAACAAGCTTGTTGGTAACTTCAAGTGTACCATTTTGATAATCAATGATGTAATTTTTTGAAGTAAGCCCTTTGGGTATGATGGGATATGTTCCCGCATTACTGCTTTCATTTGCGATACAATCGTATTGTAAAGTTCCTGTGAGCATAGACGCATTGTCATTATACTTGAACCCGGAATAAAAAACGGTAAACGGAGGATTCGTTTTACCCACTTGCCGTTTTTTGTCTTCAGCCGTTATAGTGAGTTTAACCTCTTTTACCTCAAATTTTCTTGAAACTTTTTGAGCGGCAGCATAGTTCGTATTTCCAGGTTGTGTAGCTTCAATATAGGTAGTACCTGCCCCGACAATCTTGACAAATGCGCCTTCAATGACAGCCACTTCTGGATCAGTGCTGGTGAATGTGATGGGAAGTTTAGACGATGCTTCTGCAATAATAGGTTCGGATATATCACCATACGTTCTCGTTGCAAAAGTATTGAACGAAATGGTTTGAGAGGCTTTAGAAACTTGAAGTAGCCTATTAACACTAGTTGCGGGAAGATAATTGCTGTTGCCCAGTTGGGAAGCAACAATGGTTACACTTTCTCCTTCATTTGGTGCTCTCAGGATGGTAAAAGTATAAATATCATTGGTAACACTAATACTTGCGATGTCGGAAGGAGTACACGAAAAAACTACTGGTAGTGCTTCTTTTGAGGTGCTCGTAACCAGGGCTTTCGCAGATAGGTTGAAAGTACTGCCGTACGTAATATTGGTTGGCAAGGTAAAAGTAGGAATCGTTTGTGGCGCTGGATTTACTTTTAGGGTTTGCGTAACATCCGGTGCCGGGAGATAATTATTATTTCCGCTTTGTGATGCTGTAATAATGGTTGTTCCAGCGCCTACAACGGTCACTCTTCGCCCTGAAATGGTGGCTACATTTGTATTACTACTAACATATTGTATGGCGAGGTTGGATGTTGCTTTTTCAGGTTCCAGATCGAATGGATTATCCCTATATGTTTTTTCGGATAATGGATTAAAACCTTCGATCTTTTGTCCAGATGGAGTAACATTTAGAATTCCTTTTGCATTCGAACAGACTATTTCATAATTGATCGCAGAACCTTGTGTATTTGTGACGACAATGTCATAAGTGCCAACATCACTATAAATTCCAGCGCTACAAGAGGCAACCGGTTGGGTAGTCAATACATTTACATTATCCTCGTTTTTCCATCCTAAGTAATTAAATGTAAATGACGGATTCGGAGTACCATATGTCTTTTCTTTATTGGCCACAGTGGCAGTCAGGGTTGCTTTACGAACAGTGAATTTACCGGCTTCGTATTCAAAGTTATATTTATCATCACTCCCTCCAGACGCTAAAACATCATATGTTCCAGCATTTGTCTTATTGGTAATGATACCTGATGACACAGTCGGTTTCACTTGCAACGAATTTTCACTATCCCCGGTTTCAAATCCAGTATAAGTGAGGGTAAAGGCGGGTGGATTATTATCACCATATGTCATTTGGTTTTCAGCCACTTTGACTTTAAGAATGGGTTTGCCAGAAATAGTCAATATCCCATTCATTCGCTCTTCAATTTTATAATTTCTATTGGTATTGCCGCCTGAAATGATAATATTACGTTTATTCGGATCAAGATGCTCGGTCAACGAAAAAGTAGGCTGTGAAGTCATGACGCTTTCCGCGCTTTCTCCATTTTTCAGGCCAATACAAGTATATGAGTAGGGTGGGTTATTGATGTTGGCCACAGTAATATCGTTTGCCCGTAGTTTTAGTGGTGCTTCTGTGATTTTTAAAGTACCTTTCACTACCGAATAAATATAATTTTTGTCATCTGCAGTGGTCATAAATCCAATATCGTACGATCCCACACCGGTGGTTAATCCTGCACTGGACACAGCCACTGGTACCGGATCTAAATTAGAGATATTATCTTCGTTTTTCCATCCTGTACAGTCATAAATAAACTCTGGATTACGTTCTCCGTATTCCCTGCTTGCATTACGTGCAGTAATGGTCAGTGTTGCTTGACGGATAGTCAATTTTTGTGTTTTGACTTCAGCATCATTGTAATTATTATCTCCTTGAACACGTGCTTCGATATCTACTTCGCCCGCATTGTGAATGGTTACTTTATTATCTGATACGGATGCAATATTTTCATTTTTGCTGGTATACGTGATAGCCTTACCTGATGAAACAGTAGCGGCCAGATCGAAAGACTTGTTACCATAAGTCTGTGTTGTGATTGCAGGGAAGGTAATAACTTGATCAGCTTTTACCACAGAAAATTTATTGGGAGTATTTGTCAATTTAATGTTGTAATTGGGATGGCTTGTATTTTCCGGCAATATGATGTTGTACTCGCCAACAGGACTACTTTTTGTGGCGTCTGTCGCTAAAGTGATTACCTGTCTTAAGCTTGTAGCATCTGTTGAAAAGATTACCCCTAACAATTGATAAGTTAGTGTAGGTATAGATTCGTTATATTTTTTACTTTGGTTAGCATCCGGTTCTACCGTTACTTCAGCTTTTTTGATGTCTAAAGTATACGTTTGCGAAGAGGAACACTGATTGGCATCAAT
>JAVBMZ010000085.1:0-24718 GCA_031551935.1 Bacteroidales bacterium | reverse complement strand
AGCCAATCCAAAAGCCAATATAAAAGACACAAAAGTAAAGATACCTGTTTCAAACAATAACCGAGTAATTAGTTCACCTCGTTTGGCGCCGAGCGTTTTGCTCACCCCGATTTCCTTGGAGCGTTTTTGTGCACGTGCTGTACTCAGGTTCATATAATTGATACAAGCCACCATCAGGATAATCACCGCCAACAGCAACAGCATCTTCACTTTCCCGATATCGCTTTGCGAAGAGGTATAGCTGTTTATATACTTTGCCGAATATAAATGTATGTCGTCCAACCGTTGCAACGATGGATAGTACCAAAATCTTCCTTCGTTGGCAGCCAAAAGCACCTTCTGCATTTGCGCATTCACATATGCCGTGTCTGCTTTTTCGGTCAGCAGGCAAAAAGTTTCATAGTCGACGCCTCCCCAAGAAATTTTTTCATGCAGCAAAGCCGGATAGGAATGCATGAATGGGGCGATTATTTTGTAATCACTAAAGGAACTGTTTGCGGGATAATCCTGATACACGGCTACGACTTCCATTAGATGTCGATCATCCAACGAAAAAGTTTCGCCCATGGGATTAGCAGTTCCGAACAATGTTTTGGCCATCTGTTCCGAAATGGCTACTGCATTGGGACGAGACATCGCACCTTCGGGCGTTCCATGAAGAAAAGGCGTATCGAACAACCGAAAAAAATCCGCATCAGCCCACATCATATTGATTCGTATAGGATTGTCCTTAATATGGACAACAAAACTACAAGGGCAAGTTCTCACGGTAGCAACCACTTCCGGTATGGCTTCTTTCATTGCCGGTCCAAGTGCGTTACCGGTAGAACAGAAGGTTTCTCCGGCCATGAATTCCGTCATATTGGAATTGATGCGATAAATATTCCTGCTTTCCCTGAACGATTTATCGAACGACTGATCGTTATAAATCAGCAAACAGATTAACAACACTACTGCCAAACCAATAGACAGCCCCAAAATATTGATGATCGGAAATAGACCTCGTTTGGTAAGACCCCGCCACGAAATGTTGAAGAAAAATCGATACATATCTCATTTTATTAGAAGCCCCAACCCTCCCCTAATGGGAAGGGGGCCAAGCGTTGTGCTTGTTATGGTGATCAGGCTCGGTTTATAATTTTTTCAAAAACACTTATCTTGGTTACAACTCACTATCTTTGAGTAGCACTTAACTCCTCCCCTTGGGGGAGGTTGGGAGGGGCTTCCTATTTGATCACCAACTCCTGCACGTCTCCGTAATTTTCATAACTGTTCACCACTACCTTGTCTCCTGGTTGCAAGCCGTCCAGCACTTCATAATAATCCGGGTTCTGCCGTCCGATACGGATATCTGAACGATATGCCTTGCTACCATCCTGGGTCAACTTGAATATCCAGTTACCGCCTGTTTGTTGGTAGAAACCACCACGCGGAACAATAATTGCTTCAGCCTCATCGCTCAATGCAATACGTATCTGTAACGATTGACCGCGCCGTATATTATCAGGAACTGAACCTGCGAAAAACATATCTACTGCAAAACGTCCGCTGGTAACTTGTGTATACACTTTCTTAATCAACAAAGTATAGGTACTGTCGCCACGTTTATATTGACCTTCAAGTCCGGCATAAATACGTGAAATGTAATGTTCGTCCACGTCCACGCGTACCTTGAAACCGCTCAACACATCCACTTGTCCGATACGTTCCCCACGGTTTTTGCTCTGTCCTATTTCAGCATCCAGCGAGGTCAACTGTCCGTCTACCGGGGCACGCACTGTCAGGTCAGCTATCTTACGGCGCATCACATCCAATGCATTCTGCGCACCTTTAAATTGTTGTGAAGCTTGCGACAATTGTTGCGACGACATGATCGAATCCTGTTTTAAGATCTCCATGATCAACGCTCTTTTTTCTATCAAATAATCGTATTGGTTTTTCGATTCCTGGAAATCCTGTGGAGCAATATTTTTCGAAGCCATCAATTTTGCATTTAAATCATATTTACGTTTGGCCTCTTTCAATTGGCTTTCCACGTCGACCGACGAGTTCAATTTCGAAATCGTATTCTGACGCGCATTATTTTCGGATATCTGCATCTGGGTCAATAAATTATACACACTCGTTTCTTGATTTACCAAGCTCAATTCAAGGTCGGTATTGCTCAATTTCAATATAGGTTGCCCTTTGGTAAGTACAGCCCCATCTTCCACAAAAATTTCCTCTACACGGCCGCCTTCCTGCAAGTCGAGATAGATAGTCGATACTGGTTGTACAATGCCTGTTACGGGAATAAATTCACGAAACGTGCTTTTTTTCACTTCTGCAATAGTCATTCGTTCGGCATCCACATTCAACCTTGATTTTCCGGAAGTACTCCAAATAACAAAAGTAATCAGTACGACGATGCCTACTCCACCCCCAATCATAGCTATTTTTTTAGCTGTCCATTTTTTCTTTTTAATGATACGGTCCATTATGTTTATTTTTGATTTTCGATGAATTTGATTGAGCAAATAAGCTCAATGAATGATGATTTTTATTCGATTCCAACAAATAGCATCAATGCTGATGCCAAAAATGCACTCTTCTTATTTACAGAAAATTAAAATTCAATTAATGAAGACAAGTGTACGAAAACGAACACTTTTTGTACGCTTATGGTACAAAGAGGACAATTTATTGGAAAAACATTAATTTTGCACATTATCACTACATTCAATCCATCAGCAATGAAACCGAAAGCGTATAAAAAAAACGACAAAGCAAGCGATACCGCCGATGAACCTTTTGCTCCTTATGGCAATCCTCCAATATATCTTGACCCGACCAAACGCTATTCCTATGCAGATTACCGAACCTGGACGGATAATAAAATGCGCGAACTTATCGATGGTTTTGTAAGCGTCATGTCAGGTCCAAATCTGCTGCATTCAGTTTCTTCCGGAAATATATTCGGGAAAATTTGGTCACATATTGAAAAAAGAAAAGGTAAATGCAAAATTATCCATGCTCCGTTTGATGTTCGTCTTCCTAAAAATGGCGAAACCGCCGATAACAAAATATACACGGTGGTACAACCGGATATCATTGTTGTGTGCAATCCGGAAAAATTAGATGAGAGAGGCTGCATGGGCGCACCCGATTTAGTAGTGGAAGTACAATCACCTTCTACGGCAAGATTAGACATGAGTAAAAAATTTGATCTGTACGAAGAAGCTGGAGTAAAAGAATACTGGGTAGTATATCCTAAAGCCGGACTTACAGTTTTCCTGTTGCAAGAAAATGGTAGGTACGACGATGGCACCACCTACGACGTTGCCTTTACACCCGATGCCAAAGTGCCGGTGCATACCATCGAAGGGTTGGAGCTCGGGCTAAAAGATCTGTTTAAAGATTAACGAGCAATTTTTTATTATATTCGCCACGTGAAAACCGTTTCATACAAAACTTTTTATGAATCTTCGCCAAGCCAATATCCTGATTATAGATGACGACGTCGATGTTTTAACAGCCGCACGTTTATTGCTGAAACCAGAAGTTAAAAATGTAACCACTGACGCTAACCCGGAAAACTTACGTCGTTTAGTGACGGGTAATACCTTCGATGTACTGTTGTTGGATATGAATTTCAACAGTACGCTTAACACCGGCAACGAAGGACTATATTGGTTACGGCAAGTAAAAGGATGGACGCCCGAAACGGACATCATCATGATCACTGCATACGGCGATATCGATCTTGCAGTGCGCGCGCTTAAGGAAGGGGCAACCGATTTCATTGTGAAACCTTGGCACAATGAAAGGTTACTCGAAACCATCAAAGAAGTGCTTTCCAAAAATAACAAACAAAAAACCACTCCAGAAGAAGCAACCAAAGCATCTCATCCTGATATTTTGGGAGAATCGTCTGCAATGCAGGACATTTTTCACAAAATCAACAAAATCGCACCTACAGACGCTAATGTCCTGATTTTAGGCGAGAACGGAACAGGTAAAGATTTGGTTGCTAAAGCCATTCATAACCAATCTCTACGTAAAAATAAACCATTTGTCAAAGTTGATGTAGGCGCTTTGACTGATAGTTTATTCGAAAGCGAATTGTTCGGACATATCAAAGGCGCATTTACCGATGCGCGCGAAGGTCGCATTGGACGATTTGAAGCTGCTCACGGAGGGACTTTATTCCTTGACGAAATAGGCAATATATCACTCGTTCAACAAGCTAAGTTATTGACTGCGCTTCAGAACCGAGTCATCAGTCGTGTCGGATCCAATGAAGCCATGCCTATTGATATTCGGCTCATTTGTGCGACCAATGTACCTCTCAGCGAATTAGCCGACGAACAACGTTTTCGTAAGGATCTAATATACAGGATTAATACAGTAGAAATCACCATGCCGCCCCTACGCCTTCGCACAGGAGATATCGCTTTATTGGCTGCTTATTTCACCCATATGTATGCCGATAAATATCTTAAGAAAGGTATTTCCTTATCACGCGGAGCATTGGACAAGCTACAAACTTATAATTTTCCGGGCAACGTACGCGAACTACAATATGTGATTGAACGGGCTGTTATTATGGCCGATTCTAATGAATTACAAGCCCAGGACTTGATTTTTTCACCTATTGAATCAGCTACCGATACGAAACCAGCCATGGAAGGATCCAACCTAAGTGAGATGGAAAAAAATACTATCTTACGTGTTATTGATAAACATAACGGCAACATCAGCAAAGCTGCCCGTGAATTAGGACTGACACGTACCGCCCTTTACCGACGACTGAACAAATATGACATCTAACCGTTTTTCGCAACAAATAATATTACAGGTAGTGTTGTTATTTGGCAGCCTGTATGGTATGGTTTATTGCATAAATGTATGGGAATGGTATGGCTTACTATTATTACCTTTGGTCATATATCTGTGCTACCGTCTGATACATCTCAATAAAAAAATCTTGGTCGAATTCAACCAGTTGGTAGAAACGGTTCGTTATCGGGATTTCTCGAGACATTTTGATACAAAACACGGCCCGGCATATCTTCGTCAGCTACATAAGGATTTCAACGAAATATGCGGCACCGTCACCGCCGTCAACCATGAAAAAGAAATGCAGTACCAGTACCTGCAAAAAATTATTGAACTGGTAGACACCGGCATTCTTTCATATCGCTTAGATTCCGGTGAAACCTTGTGGGTCAACCAATCATTGAAAAATCTATTGGATATTCCCACGCTAAAAAACTTTAATGCATTGCGACAACGCAATGAATCGTTATTTGAAACCCTTCAATCGCTTGGTAACGAACGAAGTGTGGTAGTGCCCATTACGGTGAATAATAACCAGCATAAAGTTTTGGTTGCAGCAGGAGCATTTAGCATGGAAGGCGTAGAATATCGATTAATCGCTTTCCAGAATGTCAACGAAGCATTGGATGAAGCAGAATCAAAGGCTTGGCAACGTTTGTTAAATGTGATGACCCACGAAATTATGAACTCAGTGGCTCCTATCTCCTCTTTAGCCGGAACGCTCAAAAATCTTTTGGAAAAGGCTAAAGATAAAGATGTAAATCCTGCCGATATTGTTGAAGATATCGAAATAGGCGTCGACACCATCATGCGAAGAAGCGAAGGATTGCTTGCCTTTGCCGAAACGTACCGTAACCTGAGTAAAATAACAGAACTCAATATCTCCAAAGTACAAATTAGCAGTCTGTTTGAACACATCTATCAACTGATGCTGCCTTCATTAAAGCAAAAAAATATTGAATTCGAGATGATCCTGAAAGACCCGCTGATGGACATTGACGCTGATGCTTCCCTGATAGAACAGATATTAATTAATCTGATTGTTAATGCTATTGAAGCCGTGAAAAGCAAACCAAAGCCCAACATTACCTTATCCGCGGCTTTGAATACCAACAAACGACCTATCCTGAAAGTTACCGACAACGGTATCGGTATTCCAGACGAAATACAAGACAAAATATTTATTCCCTTTTTCAGTACCCGTAAGAATGGGAATGGCATCGGTCTCAGTCTTTGTAAACAAATCATGATGCTGCATCACGGTAACATCCAATTGCAAACTGTGGTAGGTGAAGGAACATCCTTCTGCCTGATATTCTAGACGAACACCATCGTTTTGGAAATATGCTTGAGATTATGCAGACATCCAATGACATACATTTTTATTGACAAGTTTTAATCGTAAATCTTTGGGAATTAAAACACAACACCTATGGCAAAATAAATGTAACAGGTACCGATATATCAATTATCCAGATTGACGATTCGGACTACATATCGCTCACAGACATGGTACACAACCAAATGGGAGAGCATATCATCATAAAATGGTTCAACCTGAAAAGTACTATTGAATTCAATTTTTAATTATATCGAATTCGGTACAATTAAAAATTCTGTTTTCAGCCTGTTAAAACACCATAGCAAAAATCAAATTATCCTTGAAATGCTCAAAAAATTCATTATCATCACTTTAATCATCAATGGTCAATTCGCTATGGTGACATCGTTTGCACAACGAAGTATCAGCATGGACGAAGCAGTGGCCATTGCAATGGCCCATCACCCGATAGCCCGCAATGCAGCGTTGGCCGAACAACAGGACGCCCTGACGCAAAAGCAAGCCGTTGAATTTGAACCTATACAGGCAAAGTACTGGCAACGTAATGCTTCTGCCGGAAATGACAGGCTTTGGTCGATAACACAAGATTTTGGTATCCTTCCGGAACATGTACGTAAATCGAAACATTACCATATGGTTGCATCCGCTGCCAAAGCAGAAAGGGCATTGACGATCGACGAACTCAAATGGCAGGTGAAAGCGGCATATTTTGACGTGGTATACTACCATGAACGCTTGCGTATCATGCAGGAACACGATCATTATTTTGAAGCGCTCATCAATACAGCCGAGATATACTTAGCCGCCGACAGTGTTGCGGAATTGATAAAAGTATCCGCCGGAACCCGCTATGCAGCATATCAGAGCCGGATGTATATTGCCGAAGAAGAACTAAAACGTGCTGAAACACGTCTTCGCCAATTGATGTATCTACCAAACGAAGAATTTGTCACCCAACAAACGGAATTAGAATTATACCAGATACACCCGGATAAAGATTTAGATATCCGTTTTGATCCTATCAAACACAGGGTTGCCGACGATGCCAAATTAGAGGTACTGGAATCAGCCGTAGCACTTGAAAAGAGTAAACTCTTCCCAGCAATATATGCCGGATATATCAACCAACATATCAATGGAATAGACAATAATTATCAAGGATGGATGGTTGGTTTGTCTGTACCCTTATGGATACAACCACAACGCTCCAGAATCAAACAAGCGGAGGTTGATGTGCAGATAAAAGCCCATGAAACAACATACAACCAGTTTGCCAACGCACAACACATCGAAACATTGAAATCTTTACTCAACGAATATTTTGTACAAATCAGTTTTAGTAAGGAAAACCTGTTGGTAGAAGCAAAACTGTTGCTGGAGGAAATAGAACAAGATTTTGTTGCCGGTCATATCACCAATTATGCCGATACTTTTTCGAAAGCCCACCATGCCGTTTCAGCCAAATTAAATCACTTGGAATATCTAAGTTTATATAACCAAACAGCATTGGAATTGGAGTACTATACGCAATAAATTACCTCAATGAGACATTGATACCCCCAAATACCGTAATGCCCGGCATCGGGTATTGATACACAATCTCGTAAGCCTTATCGGTCAGGTTTTCGCCTTTTACGAATACATCTAACCATTTCAACGGACGGTAAGAAAGTTTGGCATCCAGCAGCCCGTAACTTTCGGTAACCGCAGGTACACTTCTGGTTTCCAATACGGAATACAGGTTATGGATATATTGATAATTAGCACTTAATGTCCACCTATTCAGACGGTAGCTTGCCGAGACAAAAACCTGCTGTTCCGGAGCATTCAAAATCGGATTTTCCATATCCAGATAAGAATAATTCCCTTGAAGACGCAAATTTTTCATGGCTTCCCATCTTACGGATAGTTCAATGCCTTTGTTTTTAAATTCACCCGAATTTTCATTTTTAAAATTCGGATATGCGCCTTCTGTTACTATTTTATTATCTCCATCGACAATAAAGCCTGTCAGTTCGGCAAACAGGCGTCCTCTGAAAAATGCCTGGCCTATGGAAAGCTCATAATTGATCATCCTTTCCGGTTTCAGGTCGGGATTAGCCCCTGCCCAGGCGGCTCTGTAAAAAAGTTCGCGAATGGTCGGACTGCGAAATCCCTTGGATACAGAAGCTTTCAACACGGTTTGTGTGAAGGGCCGATAGGCAAGTCCAGCCTGAGGTATACACTCTGTGCCGAAATATTCATTATTTTCCAGACGAAGACCTGCATTCAGTGTCAACTTGTTAAACAAAGTCTGTTGTATGATGAGATATCCTGCCATTTCGTTGGTCGTCGTATCTATCCAGTCGACATTTTCCCTTGTCCCCTGATAATCATCCCATGCATGTCCTCCGAAATTTTTAAAATCAAAACCTGTAGTAATCATGTTCCCCTGAAAAGGACGAAAGACCTGGTACCATGTAATGCCATAATTATGGTCGTCCGAGCGGAAATAAAATGCTCTTGGCGTACCTCCTTCGGCATAACCGTCATTAATTTTATGGTCTCCGAAATTGTAAAAAAATTTAAATGCACCGCTGGTCTTTTCGTAGTTATTTTCAACCGTTACCGAGGCCACACCTCTTTTGATATGGGCAATATTGTCAATCATCGGGTTGGCTGTAGTTCCCGGATTTTGCGCTTCGTACGACGCAAAGCTCACATCTCCCCACACTTTGACGTTATCGATTATCTGATAGCCCAACTTGACGTATCCGTTGGTAATGTTAAATTTCGAATTGGTTCGGTGACCATCCGTACGGTCGTGATTCAACGACACATATCCGTCAAACTTGCCTGTTTTCAATCCTGCGCCAGCCTGATATTTTTGGGTATTGTACGAACCGTACATGATACGGCCGTTAGCGCTCCACCCATCCGTATCCTGCTTGCGGGTGATGATATTGACTACCCCGCCCATCGCGTTGGAACCGTAAAGTATAGATGCAGGGCCACGGATTACTTCCACTTTTTCCACATCCGAAGCGACATAAGCATCCGGCAAGTGATGCCCCATAATGCCCATGTATTGCGGGTGTCCGTCGATAAGTACCAGTATTCCGGTGGTCGGGCTTCCGCCCACGCCGCGCAACGTGATACCTCCTGTTCCTCCACTTGAGACACCGAAACCTGTTATCCCGCGTTGTGTGATAAACATTCCGGGTATGCGTTCAGACAACACCGGAAGTAATGCCGACTCGCTGCTTTCTTCGATTTCCTCCCGGTTAACCACCGAAATAGTCATCGGAACGTTGTTGCGGTTGACCGAAGAACGAGTACCTGTGACCACCACTTCGTCAATAGTTTTGTATAAGGTTTCTTCTTGTGCAGAAAGATGGGTTAAAAAAACAAATAAGAAAAAAAATACCAATAAGTAAAAAAATTTTGTCATCAACATGGTATTATGATTTTATAAAAACGTGTTACTATAATTTTTGATTACTCGCTAACGCTCATGAGCCCGCCTATTCACGCGGACAGGAAAGCTTCGCTAAGTTGTCGATTTTTGATTACTATGAAATTCAGTAAATCAATAAAGTATTACGATTTCATAAAAACGTGTTACTATATAAATAAAAAATATATTAATGCCCTATATCATCACTTTTGGTCATGACCAGTTTTCCATGCCGTAACCCTTTCAAAGCAACCAACTTATCGGCTAATTCTGTTAATCGATGGGCATGCCCCCTGACGGCAATGATTTCGAGACACATATCATGTGAAAGATGAAAATGTTGTACCGCCAATATTTCTTTATGATAATCGTGTTGGATATCTGCGATTTTACCGCCTAATTCCCGTTTATGGTGATCGTACATCAAGGTAATAGCGCCAGCAACTGTATGATTACATTGCCATTTTTTCTCCACCAGGTTGCGTTCTATCAATTGACGGATGGCCTGAGAGCGATTTGGAAAGCTATTTTCTGCAACATAACGATCCAATGCTTCCAGCAATTCTGATTCTAACGAAACACCAAAACGAGATACAGCCATTGCGTGTTACCTTTTTAATAAATCGTGTCGCAAAAATAAATCAACACCATCACATATACAAACTAAAATCAAACAAGTTTTGCCACTGACGTTATTATGGATTTTCCATAATCGCGTAAATATCCTCAAAATTACGACCATAGCCATTGTAGTCCAAGCCCCAGCCTATTACAAAATTATTGGGAATTTCTATCCCGACATAATCAATCGCGATACTTTTACGGTACGATTGTGGTTTGAATAATAAAGATGCTACCGCAACACTCGCCGGCTTATAAGTCGATTTGATCTGTTCCATGATATTGGCCAACGTAAACCCAGTGTCGACAATATCTTCAATCAAAATGACATGTTTCCCGTTCAAATCTTCCTTTAAACCGATCAATTCCTTCACAATACCCTCGGTAGTATCGCCTTGGTATGAAGCTACTTTTACAAATGATATACGACATAACGGTTTAATTTTACGAACCAGTTCAGCGGCAAACATAAAAGAACCGTTTAAAATGGCAATAAAAAGGATTTCCTTTCCCTGGTAATCGCTGTTAATACGGTCAGCAACATGTTCGACACTGTTTCTCACCTGTGCGCGGTTAATGCACAGTTGGAATTTTTTGTCGAGTAATGAAATAATTTTCAATGCATTATCTTTTTTGACGGTAAAATACCTGATAAATATTTATAGACACCCGATAGTAAGTCTCCCCACTTACATCGTTATGGTTGTCTTTGATAATTTCGTAATGGCATGATTTAATACACCTCTGGCGTCCATCAAAAATCACCCGTCGAAAATCATCAATTACTTATTAAATTTGCCCCAAAATAACAAAAAGATTTCTATGGATGCAAAAGTAAGTATCATTATGGGTAGCACCTCTGACTTGCCCATTATGGAAAAAGCAGCAATAGTGCTGGATGACTTTAAAATACCTTTCGAGATTCATGCATTATCAGCGCACCGGACGCCACAACAAGCGATGGATTTTGCCAAAGGTGCATATGACAGGGGTATTCGTGTGATTATTGCAGGAGCCGGAGGTGC
Organism: Bacteroidales bacterium; assembly: GCA_031551935.1. Classification (GTDB taxonomy): domain Bacteria; phylum Bacteroidota; class Bacteroidia; order Bacteroidales; family UBA4181; genus JAIRLS01. The sequence goes on along the minus strand of JAVBMZ010000085.1, from coordinate 13,476 downwards.
CGCACATCTCCCTGGCGTTATTGCGGCATTGACGCCACTCCCAGTGATAGGTGTACCCATCAAAGCATCTATCTCTATTGACGGTTGGGACTCGATCTTATCGATTCTGCAAATGCCCCCGGGTATTCCTGTAGCTACTGTCGGATTAGACGGAGCGCAAAACGCCGGTATATTGGCTGCACAAATCTTGGCTATTGCCGATGGTGCATTGATGCAAAAAATTGTCGCGTACAAAGCCGGATTGGAGAAAAAAATTATTCAAGCAAATAAAGAGTTATCAGCCGTAAAATTTGAATACAAAACAAATTAATCCGTAAAAGCGAATCATAGCATACCCCAATGGTTGGATAACTAAGAAGGGCAGTGTTGTTAAAACGACACTGCCCTTCTTAGTTATTGATGGTTCTTTTACCATTTAATCAACCTGATTCTCACTCAACATTTTAAAGAGTTTATCCAATTTGGGTGAAAGAATGATTTCAGTACGACGGTTCTTCGAACGTCCTTCAGGGGTTGCATTATCAGCTACCGGAAAATATTGGCTACGACCTGAAGGTATGATTTGTGCCGGATTCACTTTATAGGCAGTGGTAAGCGTACGTACCACGGAAGTCGCACGAAGCACGCTCAAATCCCAGTTATCGGTAAAACGAGCTGTTTTGATGGGCACATTGTCTGTATGACCTTCGATAAAAATATCGATGTCCGGCTGTTGGATAAGCACGTCGGCTAATTTGGCCAACGCCTCTTTACCACGGTTATCCAAATCGGCACTACCTGATTTAAACAAGAGCTTATCAGACATAGCCACATATACTTTACCGTCTTTCAATTGAACGGTCAACTCATCAGAATTAAAACTGATTAACGCCTCGGTAACTTGTGCTAACAAATTGTTCACCAAGTCATTTTGTTTCTGAATAATAGACTTCAGGTCATTAATGGTTCTTTCGCGTTCAGCCAATGCCGTCATCTGACTACTCAACATCATATTCAGTTTGTCCTGTTCTGATAAGTTCGATGATAAAGCTGTTTTATATTCACGTATTTGCTTACCAATGCGTGCCGTATCAGCTTCCAATTGCGCCAATTGTTTGTTTTGTGACTCTATGGTCGCTGTCATTGCCTGAACTTTTGCCTCCGCAGCAAGGCGACTTGTTTCCGATGCAACAAATTTTTTCTTGCCAACGCATGAGCCAAGCAGCACCACCATGAGCAATAATGCAAATGATTTGAATAAATGTGTTTTCATAGACTTTAATTTTAGTGATTAGTTAAATTTATATATGATTTATTGATTGGTAATTCTGTCATATTTTGAAATATTGGCAGGGTCTATCTCTTTTAGGAGTCTTACAACCCTTGTTTTCTCTTCTGGAGGAGAATTGCTAAAAATATCGATCCACTCATTTGATTTGGCATCGTAAATAATTTGTAATAAAAACATATATGGATCAGGTTTACGACGATACACTTCCTGCAAAAGCTTTAAAAAATCAGACATATCACTTCTTGCTTCGTTAGGACGATCGCTCATCCTATCTAATCCGAAACGATGATATTTATAAATGAATTCACGAACAGCCCGGTAACGATCATCCAAAAGGTTCTGCACCAACCAATAACGGTTTCGGTTGGAACCCTCATAAGCGCGCCATCCCTTTTCAGTGCTTTTCTGGGCATTCATAACAACGGCTTCTGCTTTCTGATAAAATTGAGTACCTCCGTTGAATGAAAATGAATCGTAATCCAATCCTATAATGATATACACGTAAAACGCAAGAATGGACGTAAGGTTCGATGTAAAAGCCAAATCACTAAAATCTAATGGTTCTCCTTCTACATAATTAAACTTCACATCTTTATCCTGAAAATTGATTAAAGTAGTATTGTACACGGAATTGAACACTGGCCTCCGTGATTGTACCTGGATGGTTCCTGTAAATTCATTACCCACCAAACTGGTAATATTGATCAGCATATTGCACTCAATGCGCTCTTCCGAAGAAAAATTATTATTTGTCCAAATCCGCGCATTGACAAATTCATAAAGAGCAGTTTGCAGGGCTTCGGTCACACTCCGGTTGGATCCTTGCACTTGGGTAGTTACCAGTTGTATGTTACAACGCAATTCCTGTGCACTGCATACGACAATGATGCATACAAACCAAACAAACAAAACGACACGCCGGACAAAGCATGAAACATTCGTTGAACCTATCCTGGAAAAATACTTTGTATTCATGACAAATTATTTTATCAGTCGTTGTTCCAACAGGAAACTAATTTATCGACAATATCTTTGGCAACTTCGTTCTTACTTTTCAACTCAAAATGCTGTATGTTGTGGTGGGTATCTATGATAGATATTTTATTGGTGGAATATCCAAATCCGGCGCCAGCGTCATTTAACGAGTTTAATACAATAAAATCGAAATGTTTTTTTGCTAACTTCTGAATGGCATTGTCTGTTTCGTTGTGTGTTTCGAGTGCAAACCCTGCCAACACTTGTCCCGGTTGCTTCATCTTGCCTAATTCGGCAGCAATATCTTTTGTCGGTACCAGTGGAAGCTGATAATTTTGTTTCTCCTTCATTTTTTGTGAGGATGTGTGCTCAGGAGTAAAATCAGCGACAGCAGCAGCCATCATCGCCGCATCCGCTTTGGGAAATTGTTCCACGGAGACACGATACATCTCTTCTGCTGTTTGTACGTCAATTTTGTGAATCGATGATTGTTTGGGCGACAAATGAGTAGGTCCGCTCACTAAAATAACCTCTGCGCCGCGCCGCGCCAACTCTTCGGCCAACGCATATCCCATCTTTCCCGAAGAATAATTTCCGATAAACCGCACCGGATCAATAGGTTCGTACGTAGGTCCAGCCGTCACCAGGATTTTTTTCCCGTGACAATCTCCCGATATGAGCAAATGAACCAGGACATGAACAATAGCTTCAAGTTCTGCCATACGCCCTTTGCCATCCAATCCGCTGGCTAATTCTCCACTCGACGGATCAATAATATGTACGCCCCGTAATCGAAGCGTTTGAATATTCTGTGTGGTTGCGGGGTGTCCAAACATATCCATATCCATCGCCGGAGCAAGAAAAACCGGACAGCGGGCAGATAAATAAGTGGTGAGTAGCAAATTGTCTGCAACACCGGTAGCCATTTTAGCCATGGTGTTGGCAGTCGCAGGCGCCACAATAAAGGCATCAGCCCAAAGTCCTAAATCGACATGGCTATTCCATGAACCATTTTCGGGATCAAAAAAATCGACCAATACCGGATTTTTCGAAAGCGTAGCCATGGTAAGTGGTGTGATAAACTCTTTGGCTAAAGGGGTCATCACCACTTTTACTTCGGCTCCTTCCTTCACCAATAAACGAACAAGCATAGCTGCTTTATATGCCGCTATGCTTCCCGTAATACCTACAATGATATGTTTTCCACTGAGTGTCATCTATTTACCAGACTCCGTACCATTCACAGGGTTACGGTAGTAAACTTCGCCATCCAAAAATTCCTGTAAGGCAATCAAGGTCGGTTTGGGCATTTTTTCGTAAAAACGTGATATCTCTATTTGTTCCCTATTTTCAAATACTTCTTCCAGGTTATCCGTATAACTTGAAAATTCTTCCAATTTACGGTTCAATTCCTGTTTCATCTCAACGCTTATTTGGTTCGCCCGTTTAGACACGATAACTACCGTTTCGTATATATTACCCGTCGGGGCATATAATTGTTCTAAATCACGGGTTATTGTCGTAATAGGCGCTTTTGATTTTTTGAAATCCATTGATATTGATCTATTAATTTTTAATTTTTCTGAAAAATAAAATTGAGCAAAGGTAAAACATGAATTTGGTATTCACAACAATTTTCAACTTTAACTACAAAGTTGTCAATCCTATAACTATCAAATCATCCACCCTGTCACCATTGCATTACTGTCATTCAATACTATCTATGTTGAGTCACAAACCCCAAACTATGATTCATCATCTTCACCACTGTCCCTTGCTTTCAGGTAACGATCTGCCCGATCGTACATCTGTTTGGCTTCCTTAACATGTTTACTTTCAGGAAATTCCGCAATAAACGAATAATATTCATCCACCGTAGATTGATAACGTTCTTGCTGCTTGGCAATCACACTATTTTCTGCCAACAAGTAGCTCGACTTCAATAGCAGGTACATCAATTCCTCCCTGTATTTTGTATCGGGATAATCACTCAAACTATTGTTTAACGCAATGATGGATGCCTTGTACTGGCTCAGGTTATAATACAATTTAGCGGTCAGGTAAGATTTATCCACCAGTTTATCTTGCATATCGCCCAGTAATTGTGCGGATTCAGCATAATGTTTTGCATTGGGACGGCGAACCATGTACATTTCAAAAGACTCAATAGCGGCATAAGTCGCCGACTGGTCCAACTCAGCCCTTGGGCTTTGCATGTAGTAACAATAGCCGGTAAGAAATTCACATTCCTCAGCAAAAGGCGACCGTGGCTGGTTCTTATAATGCGTGCTAAAATAATGCGACGCCGTTAAATAATCCTTTTGCTTGAAATAGCTCATTGCCTGGTAATAAGCCACCGTGTCGGCTTTTGTGGTACCACTGTAAATACTTGACACATCATCAAAAAGCTGGCCTGCCCGTATATAATCACCCTTATTGTAATAATCGAATGCCCGGCGGTATTTTAAGGCATAATCCGTGCTTTTACGCAGTTTTTCATATTGAGTACAGGACGCTAAACTGACGATGACAACAATAAGACACAAAAAAGATTTCTTCATCGATGAAAATAAATTACGGTGCAAAAGTATAAAAAATATCATTGTGCCAGACAGATAAAATTGATGATAAAAATCCGACATCAAAACAAATAACGATGATCATGAAAAAATAGTATCATCGATCATTGTCAATTTTTTATGGATAATATACTCAACCACACATCCGTTGCGCTGTCCACCCAGTGTTTAAAGTCGGTATGAGGCTGCTGGCGCCAGGGAATATCTTCTATCAATTTATCCAAATCAAAAGAAGAACCCACCATGACCGCTCCTGTACGCATAGCGTCGGTCGCATTCATTTCCTGTTCGGCATGTACGGGTACCATCCATATCGGTTTCCCCAGGTACATGGCTTCACCAATCGATTCGAATCCCGCTGTTCCAAAAAAAGCGGTACAATGGGCCATCATCTGTATAAACTGTGTATCGTTAATACGGTGAAATGTCATATTCGCATGAGGTTCGTAGGTGTCGGACATATCAGGATGATCCCAAAAAACATGCAGGACGGTATCCATATGTTGGCGGTGCCAACGAATAATTTCGTCCGAAAAACCATGATTCAAAATATATCCCAACAAATACGGCTGCGTGGTAGGTTGTGATTGCAATACCTCAGAACGAAGCAGAGGCGGCGCCACAAAGATCTTCTTATCTGCGTCGTCACACATTGGCGTCAATGATAAAGCCACACGTTTATGAGCGCATAAACTGGATAAAGCAGTATACCATTTCAGCAAGCGGTGTGTGAACTGCAATCGATATCCAAAATGATAAGCCGGATGCTCGTAGACAAACTGATGCGCCACACATACCATGGGCGTTTGAATACGATACCGCTTATACGCCAATCCACCAAGTAGTTCATAAAAATTAATCACCACATCCGGTTTTGACTGACGAATACGCTCGGCAATGAACCGGAGGCTATTGAAATAACTTTTCCGCCGATGTCTACGCAGATTATAGACGAAACTTTGAAAAATCCTGATGTGTTTTTGGTCGCGTGTCTTCAGAAAATTCGGACTCGGGTATGTATGTACCGGAACAGCCATCCGTTCAAAGAAAAATGCAGGAATCTGCCGCATTTCACTACATCCGACGAGGGTTTCAATCACTTCATGTCCATTGTCCCGCAGTATGCCGGACAATGCGATGGCCTGGGTAAGATGCCCGCGTCCTTCACCCTGAACAATGAATAAAAACCGCATGGTATACGAAATTGACGATGTGATGTAGTATATGGTTATGGGACAAAATCACCCCTTCAATTGCAGTACCATTGCTTCAAACGATACGGTAGACTGTTCACCGGTGCCCATATTTTTCAGACTGACGCAGTTATTCGCCATTTCATTTTCACCAATCATGGCCACATAGGCAATGGTTTTGCTATTGGCATAAGCCATTTGTTTCTTCATCTTGGCTGCCTCCGGATACATCTCGGCGCTAATACCTGCTGCACGTAACCGGCTTAACAATTTTAAAGCATATTTTTCCTCCTCTGGTCCGAAGTTGACAAACATAAGTCGAGTGGTTTGCCCAGTATTCAATGGGTAAGCGTCAAGTTGGGTCAATACATCATAAATCCGATCGGCGCCAAAAGATATCCCTACACCCGATACATCAGGCAATCCGAAGATTCCGGTCAGGTTATCGTAACGACCACCACCACAAATGCTGCCCATGGGCACATCCAATGCCTTGACTTCCATAATGGCGCCCGTATAATAGTTCAATCCACGAGCAAGCGTTAAATCGAGTTCTACAGGCACCGGTATCTCCAATTGATGGGCATAATCAAAAATGGCACGCATTTCCTCCACTCCTACCCTACCGATGTCGCTGTTGACAAACAAACGTTCCAACTGGTCGAGCTTTTCGCTATTGTTTCCTGTCAATTGAATCACAGGTTGCAAAGCCGTTACTGCTTCGGACGATAATCCTTTGGACAACAATTCTTCATTGACTTTTTCCAGGCCGATTTTCTCCAATTTATCGATAGCGATGGTAATATCCATCATTTTATCTTTTTGACCGATCAACTCGGCTATTCCTGTCAATATTTTACGATTGTTGAGTTTCACGACAACCCGTACTTTTAATGCTTGAAAAACCTCCGCAATAATTTGCAACAGTTCAGCCTCGTTCAATAAGGAATTGCTCCCCACCACATCCACGTCACATTGATAAAACTCCCGGTAACGACCTTTTTGTGGGCGGTCTGCACGCCACACTGGTTGTATCTGGTAACGTTTGAACGGAAAACAGATGTCATTCTGGTGTTGCACAACAAAACGGGCAAAAGGAACCGTAAGGTCATACCGCAATCCTTTCTCACACATTTGTACCGACAATTTATTCAGGTGTTTCTGTTGTATATCGGACATATCCACTTCAGAAAGAAAATCACCTGAATTAAGGATACGGAACAACAACTTATCCCCTTCTTCACCATATTTACCAAGCAAAGTTGCCAAGTTTTCCATGGCCGGAGTTTCAATAGGCTGAAAACCGAATCGTTGAAAAACAGTTTTGATGGTATCAAAAATATAATTACGTTTCACCATTTCGGAAGGGGTAAAATCGCGGGTTCCTTTAGGTATAGATGGTTTTTGCATGTTGCAATCGAGATTAATCTTTTCAGGATATATTGATTTGCAAACTTAGATAAAAATCACGAAACTTACATTTCCTTGACATTTCAATGAACCAATATGATACCAATCATGTTTAAGTACAAAACAACATATGATGCAAAAATGATGGGTACAAAATACCGTATTTTCCACAAAAATGCGTAGGTTTGTATCATATTCCATAGCACGCCTGAAACAATCATGAAGTCAAATTTTTTACTGCACCTCCATCCCCGTAAACTACCTGTCGAAGCATTGCGTTTTTCGCATACCTTCGGCTTAGGAGGCATGACTTTAGTATTTTTTGTGCTATTGCTCTTATCGGGAATACTACTCCGGTTTTATTATGTCCCCTCGCCTTCAGGAGCCTACCAATCAGTGCAACAGATACAACACCAGGTTTTTTTCGGATCCCTTGTACGTAACATACACTATTGGTCGGCCGTTGGCATGTTGCTGACCGCATTTTTACACTTATTGCGTGTTTTCTTTACCCGTGCTTTTATTCCTCCGCGCCGTAGCAACTGGAACATCGGCATTGCTCTGTTTTTATTAGTCATATTGGGTAATTTTACCGGTTATCTACTCCCTTGGGATCAATTATCGTATTGGGCAACACGTGTCGGCACACACATGCTAAGATATACGCCGTTCATAGGCAATTGGCTTTATGAAACCATTGTTGGCGGACAGGAAATTGGCGGACAAACCATACTGAACTTCTATACGTTACATACTTCCGTCATTCCTTTGACCATCATCATATTGCTGTTTTATCATTTCTGGAAAGTCCGTAAAGCAGGGGGAATCCTGCTTCCTCAAGAACAGATGCAAGAAAAGACCGACGTAATGCCCCACCTGGTACTTCGCGAAGTAGTGGTAACTGCCATGTTGCTTGCTGTAGTGGTATTGGTTTCGACCATCTTTAACGCACCGCTTGGCGACTTGGCTAATCCCATGCAAAGTCCCAATCCAGTGAAAGCTCCCTGGTACTTTATGGGCTTTCAAGAACTGTTGTTACACTTTCCTCCCATCGGAGCATTTATTTTACCGCTTATCCTCATCATCATGCTTGTAGGAGTCGCCTATATTCGAAATGATGTACCTGAAACAGCTGTGCTTTTCATTTCCCCGAAAGGGAAAAAATATGGCATACAAGCTGCTGTGGCGGCATTAATCTTAATACCGGTATTGGTTACCATTAGTGATATATGTCGAAAAGCTTTTTCAGGAAGCGATAATATGATGGGCCAAATATGGACGGGAATTCTCCCGTTCGTTATTTTTATGGCAATATTTATTGGAATATTTTGGTATATCCGTAAGAGAAACAGAGCATCCATGGCCGAAACGATTCAAACCTTGTTTGTATTTGCGGTAGTGGCATTTTTGGTACTATCTATCATAGGTGTATTTTTTCGCGGTGAAAACATGAAATTACTATGGTGATGAAAAAGAACAATCCGCATCAGACAAAGCCTCAACCGGCATCAAAAGACATTTCCCGCAGGAAGTTTTTACGCATCGGACGCAATTGGATAGGTGGAATCATACTTCTTGAAGCCATTGCCGTGACCATCGCATTTTTAGGATTCGGACGCAAAAAGAAAGAATCAGACAATGCCTTGTCTCAACCTGTTGATGCAGGGTATACAAAAGATTATCAAAACGATACAGTAACCTGGTTTCGCAAAGGCGGATTTTTCCTGGCACGAATGGCGGATGGCGGATTTATCGCTTTGTCCATGGCATGTCCACACTTAGGTTGTTCCATACAATGGGACGATCCCGCCAAGCGATTCAATTGTCCGTGCCACTCATCAGCTTTTGACATGAAAGGCAACGTAGTAGCATCTCCGGCAACACGCCCAATGGATTATTTTCCTATACGCATTAAAAATGGCAAGATAACGGTAGATGTCGGACAACCGATGCAACGTAACTATTTTGATAAAAAACAGACAACATATGCGTGATATGACCAACAAACAATGGAAGCGGATGGGTATGTGGGCGATAGATGCTATCATCATCATCTTACCCTTGTATTTTCTATTGCGTTATATCATTTTTCCGATGCCTGAGGTAGACACGAGTGGAAAAGCAACCTTTGTGGGAAGGGAAAGCTGTGTAGAATGTCATCAAAATGAGTGTCGCTTGTACGAAGGATCACACCACGACCTATCTATGGACTACGCCACTGACAGCACTGTACTGGGAAATTTCGACAATGCAACCTACGAATGGAATGGCGTCGTGAGCAAATTCTATAAACGTGACGGCAAATTCTTTGTTTATACCGCAGGCGAAGGCGGTAAATTAGGGGAACACGAAATTACGCATGTCTTTGGCGTCACTCCCCTGCAACAATATCTAGTGCCTTTCGAGAATGGCCGGTACCAATGCCTTCCATTAGCTTGGAACAGCGAAAAAAAAGAATGGTTCCATTTGGTGCCTGCCATGTATACCGGACAGGATATTCAACCCGACAATTGGTTATATTGGACCAATCAGGGACAAAACTGGAACTCGATGTGCGCCGATTGTCATTCAACCAATTTACGTAAAAATTACGATATGGCTTCCGGTTCGTATCATACCACCTGGTCGGAAATCGACGTAAGTTGTGAAGCTTGCCATGGACCTGCGTCGAAACATATCCAATGGGCAAGGTTGCCCGAAGGTTCCCGCCCAATGGATGGGCAATACGGTTTAGAATTTGCAACCAGCAACGTCACTTCGCAACAAATGGTCGATATGTGCGCCCGATGCCATGCCCGGCGTTCGGCCATCAAAGATTACGACGTAGATGCTAACGATATGTACCTGATGAACCACATGCTTCCAAGCCTGCTGCGTCGTGATTTATATTATCCGGACGGTCAGGTAAAGGATGAAGATTATATATACGGATCATTTGTACAAACAAAAATGTACAAAAACAACGTGAAATGCACCGACTGCCATGAGATACACAGCGCAAAAAAAAAATATGAAGGTAACCGGTTATGTACGCAATGCCATCGTGCCGCTTTATACGATACCCCCGAACATCATCACCACAAATACAGAGGAACAGGACAAACTGTTACCTCCACAAATGGACGGAAATGGGAGGTTGGCTCCGGGACAGAATGTATCAACTGCCACATGGTAGGTACGTATTATATGGGCAATGATTACCGGCATGATCACAGCTATCGTATCCCACGTCCTGATTTGAGTATTTCCACGGAATCGCCCAACGCATGTACCTATTGTCATGCAAACGAAACACCACAATGGGCGGAATCATACGTGACAAAATGGTATGGCAAACGCTACCGACCACATTTCGGAACAGATTTTTACGCTGCTCAACGTCAGCATCAGGATGCTGACAAAAACTTGATTCGTCTGATTGAAGACGACCTCGTTCCGACCCTTGTGCGTGCCACAGCCATTGAACTGTTGGCTCCTTATGTCTCCGCGAAACGCGACTCTCTGATGATAGCCAGTTTACAACATCATGATCCGTTAATACGCCATACCGCCTTGACTGTATTTCCGGGAAACAATGTAGAAGCATATCTAACGTACGTAACACCGATGTTATACGATCCTATAAAAGCCGTACGCACACAAGCTGCACGCACACTGACACAAATACCTGTCAATCGGATTCCCGCATCCGACCAAAAAATGTTTGAAAAAGCCTTATCCGAATATGTAATTATACAGGAATATTTGGGCGATTTTCCGAGTTCGCGCTACAATCTTGGCAATATGTATGCTAATTTGGGAAAAACAGAAGAGGCTATCAAACAATATATAGCCGCTATCACTATTGACGATCAATTTTTCCCGCCAATGGTCAATCTTGCAACGATTTATAATAGCAAACAGCAAAACGATAAAGCAGAATTATTGCTCAAACGAGTCATTGAAATTAATCCAGAACAATGGGATACTTATTATTCTTTAGGATTACTTGAGGCAGAAATGCAGCATTTCGACGAGGCAGTAAAATATTTATACATCGCACAAGAGAAATTACCGCACAATTTGCGCGTATCTTACAATTTGGGATTGTTATTAGACCAATTGCAACGCGATACCGAAGCCGAAAAATCATTACAACGGGCTGTATCAGCTCAACCGGATAATATCGACTTTCAAAAAGCACTCATCTCTTTTTACCTCAAACGACATCACTACACAGCAGCGCTGCAACATGTCAAAGAGTTGCTGAAATACCATCCCGACGACGAAGAAAGCAAACAGCTTTTACAAGCCCTAAACAAATAGGTACAAATACAATCATCAGACTGTCTGATAATTGTATTTACTACATATACAGCATCTTGAACAATTAAATTGGCTCGATTGTTGTACTCATATGTTTATGTTTCAAATGAAATGTAACGTATCAAATAATTTAATGTCAAACAAAAAATTGTAAATACCATGAAAAAACATGTTCTTCGAAACAGCAGCCTTCCTGTTCAATGTGCATTAATCTGTTTTGCGCTAACAGCAGAAGGTCAAGTGCCCACTTTTACACAACCTGCATTACCTTACGCATACAACGCGTTGGAACCTTATATTGACGCAATGACCATGGAAATCCATTATTCACGTCATCATGCAGCATACACCAAAGGATTCAACGATGCCTTACAAAGCCTCACTACACCTGTGCCAGCAAGTATTGAGGCTATTTTTAAAGATATTTCCAAATATCCTGTCGCTGTACGAAACAATGGAGGAGGTTATTACAACCACAACCTGTTCTGGACGTGCTTATCGCCCAATGGTAGTGGCGAACCTTCAGGAAAATTAGCCGAGGCTATCAAACGTGACTTCGGTTCGTTCGATGCGTTCAAAGAACAATTTTCTAAAGCAGGCGCTACACGTTTCGGTTCAGGGTGGGCTTGGTTGATTTCAAACAATGGCAAATTATCTGTCACTTCAACACCCAACCAGGACAATCCATTGATGGATATAGCAGAAGTAAAAGGAGCTCCCGTTCTTTGTCTTGACGTATGGGAACATGCTTATTACCTGAAATATCAGAACAAACGTCCGGATTACATCCAAGCGTTCTGGAGTATTGTGAACTGGAAACAAGCAGAAGCAGCGTACGAAAAAACACTTTAACAAACATTGCCCATTAACACACATGATTGTATTTTCTTGCTGTTCAACCTAGACTTTTTGGATATGGATAAAATGACAGATTTACTAAATATCGCATACAACAAAGTACTCCCTGAAAAGGGGAAGATACTGGTTTCCCAGCCCTTTTTGTCGGACGGATGTTTCAAACGTTCTGTCGTATTATTGACCGAATATTCGAATGATGGCGCAATTGGTTTCGTGTTGAATAAATACTTAAACGTTACTATAGGTGACATGATGGAAGATTTTCCTGCCGGAGAATTGCTCTTATCGATTGGAGGACCTGTAAGTACCAATACTTTACATTATTTGCATACTTTTGATAATATACCGGATGCACTTGAAGTCATCAACGGTATTTATTGGGGTGGCAACATCGAGGTTATCCGTAAACTTTTGGCAACGTCTATCATGAAACCCAGTGATATTCGTTTCTTTTTGGGTTATTCAGGTTGGACTGAAGGACAGTTGGATGAAGAACTCAAGAATGATTCGTGGCTGGTCGGCGACATCCGCCCTAAATATATCATGCATCCATCCCAAAACATGTGGCAGGAGTCTGTATACGAAATGGGGGATGCGTATAAGATATGGACAACTTTTCCGGAAAATCCCTTATCAAATTAACGTTTTTCATCATACCATACGGTATGGTAATAGCATCATAAAAGTTATTTCTATATAGAGATAACTTTTTTTGTTATTGATAAAAAACATTCTAACTTTGACATCCTTGTCAAACAAGATCGTCAAACAAAGAAGTCAAAACAAAAATGTCAAATAATCAAGGTGTTATTGAAAAAGGTATGGATATAGAATCCAAAATTCTGGAAGCCGCTACCACTGTTTTTATACAGAAAGGATTAGCAGG
>JAVBMZ010000136.1:0-26461 GCA_031551935.1 Bacteroidales bacterium | reverse complement strand
TTCGATTCATATACTCATGTAACAGACAGCGCAGACCTGGAAGACTTACAAAGGTCATATCCGTTGTTTGAATTGTTGACCGATGCTCCACCGCAAAAAATCCATCACAACAAAGATGTAACCATTCCCATCAAAAAGAATGAATTTAACCACATTACCATGCAAGTTATCTGCAATGGTGTGAGCGAAGACTTTGTTTTCGATACGGGTGCCAATCTTTCTGTCATCACTGAAAGTTGTGCCAGTCAAATGGGAATCAAACCATCAGAAGGATCCGTACAGGTGGGATCATCTACAGGCAATCATGTACCAATGAAAGTGGGCATTGCCGATAGCCTTCGGATAAACGACTTATTGTTCGAAAATGTTGCTTTTCTTATCATCCCTGACGAGCAATTGTCCATTCCCGAAGTGAATTATTATATTCACGGAGTCATCGGATTTCCTGTTATGTACCAAATGAAAGAAATAAGGATAGACAAGACCGGAAGCATTATTGTTCCACAAACACCGGTAAAACAAACCTTGCATAATATATTTCTGGATGGCCTTTCTCCTGTCGTTCAATTGATATCGGACCAGGACACCTTACTTTTCTGCATGGATACCGGTGCGGTAACTTCGGAACTTTCCAAAAAATATTTCGACACACACCAAGAAAGGATACTAAAAAAAGGAACCAAGGAAAATAGAAGAAGGGGCGGTGCCGGAGGAATCATTGAAACCGAAGTATATATATTAGCGAAGTGCCGTTCAAAATCGGGAAATACCAAATGGCACTCCCGTCAATCGATGTGGAAACCCGTGAATATTCATTTGACAAAGAGTTTGACGGCAATTTGGGACAGGATGTATTGATGCATTTTGATGAAATGATATTGAATTTAGAAAGCATGTATCTGACTTTCGGAGACAGAAAAGAATAGAATTGATAAAGAAAATTAAATATTTGAAATGAAGAAAACCGTATTTGATAAGATTTGGGACAGCCATGTAGTAAAGCATATCGATGGCGGCCCCGACGTGTTGTACATCGATCGTCACTTAGTACACGAAGTCACCAGTCCACAAGCATTTGCCGGCCTTGACCGCCGGGGCATTAAAGTTGCCCGACCACAACAAACTTTCGCCACGTGCGACCATAATGTACCCACCCTTAACCAACATTTGCCTATTGTCGAAGAAATGTCGCGCATACAGGTGGAAACACTCGCTCGCAATGCCAAAAATCATGGTATCACCTATTTTGGTTTAGGGAATCCCAAGCAAGGCGTAGTACATGTGGTAGGCCCAGAATTGGGAATCACTCTTCCGGGGATGACTATTGTATGCGGTGACAGTCACACTTCTACGCATGGCGCTTACGGAAGCATCGCCTTTGGTATCGGTACCAGCGAAGTGGAAATGGTGCTGGCTTCGCAATGTATCATGCAACCCAAACCTAAACGCATGTTGATAGAAGTGAATGGAAAATTGGGTAAATGCGTCACTGCCAAAGACATCGTATTGTATATCATCTCCAAGCTCACCGCAGGCGGAGGAACCGGTTATTTTGTAGAATTTGCAGGTTCTGCTATTCGTTCATTGAGTATGGAAGGTCGCATGACGGTATGTAACATGAGCATTGAAATGGGGGCACGTGGCGGTTTGATTGCTCCTGATGAAAAAACCTTCGAATACTTTAAAGGCCGCGAATATGCTCCTAAAGGTAAAGAATGGGATAAGGCCGTCACCTACTGGAAAACGCTGAAAACCGACGAAGGTGCCGAATTCGATAAAGTATATTCATTTGATGCCACAGACATTGAACCAATGATCACTTACGGAACCAATCCCGGCATGGGCATGAAACTCACCGGTAACGTTCCCGAGGGAAAAGAATTAACGGGCAACGACAAGATTACCTTCGACAAAGCGTTACAATACATGGGGTTCACTCCCGGGCAAAAACTGATAGGCCACCCGATACAATATGTCTTTCTGGGCAGTTGTACCAATGGGCGTATCGAGGATTTCCGTGAATTTACTAATTTCGTAAAAGGTCATCAGAAAAATCCGAATGTGGTAGCATGGCTGGTACCAGGATCAGGGACTGTAGAACGGCAAGTTCGCACCGAAGGTTTGGATAAGATACTGGAAGAGGCTGGTTTTGAATTGCGCCAACCGGGTTGTTCGGCATGTCTGGCTATGAATGAGGATAAAGGTCCCACTGGAATGTATGCTGTATCGACCTCTAACCGAAACTTCGAAGGACGGCAAGGTCCTGGTTCACGCACCTTGTTGGCAGGTCCATTGGTTGCAGCAGCAGCAGCCCTAACAGGAAAAATTACCGACCCAAGGAGTTTATAGAATAGAACACAGACTACACGAAATCGCGCAGATATTCACTGTTTTTCACTATAATATTCAGTGCAATCATTGTCGTCAGTGTTCTATAATAATTAGCAAAACTGGAAAATATTGATTGGAAAAACCTTCCTTTCGGGTACTTCAAAACAGATTATAATGTGAGGAGTTACTATAAGGATGGACATTGGAGTAAGCCGCAAGAAACCACCTCCGAAATTCTTGACATCCACATGGCGGCCACTTGTCTCCATTATGGACAGGAAGCCTTTGAAGGATTGAAAGCTTTCAGGGGGAAAGATGGCAATATTCGGATTTTCAGGGTCAGGGAAAATGCCTTACGCATGCAATCGTCATGCCGTGGAATTGCTATGGCTGAATTGCCTGTCGAAATCTTCGAAGAAGCAGTACTCAAGGCGGTAAAATTGAATGAAAAATATGTGCCTCCATACGAAAGTGGTGCATCGCTTTACATTCGTCCGCTTTTGATCGGTACTAGTGCACAGGTCGGCGTAAAACCTGCTTGCGAATATTTATTTGTTGTTTTTGTCACCCCGGTTGGTCCTTATTTTAAAACAGGTTTTACACCAACAGCTTTGGCTATTTTTCGGCAATTCGATCGTGCAGCCCCACAGGGAACTGGTTGTTACAAGATTGGTGGCAACTATGCCGCCGGATTAGTAGCCGGCGAAAAAGCCCACTCAATGGGCTATTCGGCAGTGTTATATCTCGATCCAAGAGAAAAGAAATACATCGACGAAGGCGGTCCAGCCAATTTCTTTGCCATCAAGAACAATACTTATGTTACGCCGCTCTCTCCATCAATATTGCCATCCATCACCAATGATAGCCTGATACGGCTGGCAACTGATATGGGCCTGAATGTGGAACGAAGACAAATTCACGTGGAGGAACTGGATACCTTTGAAGAAGTTGGTATTTGCGGAACAGCTGCGGTTATCAGTCCGATAGAAAGAATCGATGATATCGACAAAAACAAATCGTTTGTATTTAGTAAGGATAAAAAAGCTGGCCCGGTTTCCACTAAATTGTATCAGGAACTTCGCGCCATCCAATACGGCGATGAACCCGACCCATACGGCTGGGTGACATTGCTGGAATAGAACGCTGACAACACAGACGGCACGAGTTCCGCAGGTATTTCAACTGTGAATTTCAGTATAACCTGTTCCGTCTGTGTTCCATCAATCAAAAATTAAAAATCGAAAATGTAAAAATGGATTATTTTAAATATTATAACGGGAATTTATTTTGTGAAGAAATTGATGTAAATCGGTTATCTCATTTTAAAACTCCTTTTTATTTATATTCTTGGAATACTTTTAAGGAGCATTATCTAAGATTTAAAGAAAGTTTTAAGGAATTAGATCCATTGATTTGTTTTGCCGTAAAGACATGTAACAACATTACAATTTTAAAAGGCTTAGCTGACCTTGGATCCGGAATGGACATTGTCAGTGGTGGGGAATTATTTCTGAGCAAAACTGCAGGCGTACCTGCTGAGAGGATTGTTTATGCAGGAGTGGGAAAAACTCTTGAAGAAATAGAATTTTCAATTGATCATGGAATTGGCTTTTTTAATGTAGAATCAGAACCGGAATTCATTCAAATTGAGAAAATTGCCGCTCGAAAGAACAAAGTAATGAATGCATTACTTAGGGTTAATCCCAATGAATATGATAAAAATACGCACACAAAAACAACAACAGGCAAGAAAGGTGGAAAGTTTGGTATTGATATCGACCAAGCGCTCCATTTTTTTGAAACTTATGGGCAAAGTAATTATTTGAGACTTGTTGGAGTGCACATACACATAGGCTCTCCTATATATTCAGCAGATCCTTATGCAAAAGCTATTGGAAAAATAATAGAACTGACTGAAAAATTAAAATCAAAAGGTTTTTCAATCAAATATGTAGATATTGGCGGAGGATATGCGGCTGATTACGAAGAAGGAACATCACCATCATGGGATGAATATTCGAAAGTAATAGTGCCTTTACTAAAACCACTTGTCCATAATGGTATTAAAATCATCATAGAACCGGGAAGAACCATCTCTGCCAATGCAGGAATCCTTGTCACTTCTGTCCAATATGTAAAGAAGACCGATCATCATAAACATATTATCATTACGGATACAGGAATGCATCATTTGATAAGACCTGCTCTTTATGATGCCGAACATTTTATTTGGCCGATTAAAACCGACGCTCCATTTTCTGAGGTCAAACGGGCGCTAAATGTAGACTTTGAAGGATCAATAGAATGTGATATTGTCGGCCCAATATGTGAATCCAGTGATTATTTGGCAAAAGGGAGAAAATTACCACCGGTACAACCGACTGACAGGTTGGCTATTTTCACTGCCGGCGCTTATGGAATGGTTATGTCCAGCCAATATAATGCACAAACAAGGCCTGCCGAATATCTGGTGGATAAAGATAAAATCATCCTGATTCGCGAACGTGAAAACTATCAGGATTTGATCAGTAAACAATGTTCTATAACATCAGAAATTGATGGGGTAGAACACTAACAACGTAGATAATACAGATTTTCACAGATGTTTTAACTGTAATTTTCAGTGCAATCCTTGTTATCAGCGTTCCATAATCAAAAATCGAAAACTCAGTGAAGTCCTTAGTAAATAATTAAAAATCAAAAATATTAAAAAATGGCTGAAAAGTTCATCACCCTTGAAACCACTGTTGTCCCGTTACCTGTTGAAAACGTGGATACCGATCAAATCATCCCCGCACGGTTCCTGAAAGCGACTACCCGCGATGGATTCGGCGAAAACCTATTCCGTGATTGGCGGTATGACAAAAATAACCAACCTATTGCTTCGTTTGTACTCAACAATCCGACCTATTCAGGTAAGATACTCGTTGGCGGTAAAAACTTCGGTAGCGGTTCGAGCCGCGAACATGCTGCATGGGCAATCTTCGATTATGGTTTCCGTGCCGTCGTATCCAGCTTCTTTGCAGATATTTTCAAAAATAACGCTTTGAATAACGGATTGCTTCCCGTACAGGTAAGTCCTGACTTTCTGGCAAAGATTTTTGCTGCCGTAGAAAAAGACCCGAAAACAAAAATCCACGTCGACCTCGAAAAGCAAGAAATTACCTTGCTTTCAACCGGCGAAAAAGAATCTTTTGATATTAATCCATACAAAAAAACTTGTTTGCTCAATGGATATGATGACATTGATTACCTGTTGAGCATCAAGAATGATATTGAAGCGTACGAAAGAATTAAAAATTAAAAAATCTATTTCTTTAAATTCTTAATTTTCAACTCTTAATTCTTAATTTAAAGAGCATTACCATGCAAAACAACCGTACCATCGAAATCATGGATACCACCCTGCGCGATGGGGAACAAACATCGGGTGTGGCCTACACCGCAGCCGAAAAGTTACATATATCGCGTTTGTTGCTCGAAGAGGTAAAAGTAGACCGTATCGAGGTTGCTTCAGCACGAGTATCTGCAGGCGAACTGGAAGCCGTAAAACGTATTACCGAATGGGCTGAAAAAACAGGACGGCTGGAACAAGTAGAAGTACTGGCTTTCATAGATGGTACACAATCCATTGATTGGATACGCGACGCCGGCGCCAAAGTGGTGAATCTGCTCAGTAAAGGGTCCATGAAACATCTCAAGGGTCAACTTCGTAAAACACCTGAAGCGCATGTAGCTGATATTCGGAAAGCTATTGAAACAGTGACACAATCAAATATGAAAGCCAACCTCTATCTGGAAGATTGGAGTAATGGCATGCGCCATTCTAAAGATTATGTGTTTTACTTGGTGGATAATCTTAAAGACACCCCATTACAACGTATTATGTTACCTGATACATTGGGGATATTGGCGCCTGATGAAACTTTCAGTTTTTGCGAAGAGATGTGCAAACGTTATCCTAATGTTTATTTTGATTTCCATGCACATAACGATTATGATTTAGCTGTTGCCAATTCTCTGGCTGCCGTCAAGGCGGGTATTAGCTGCATACACGCCACCGTCAACGGACTTGGCGAACGTGCCGGTAATACATCCTTGGCAAGCATTGTGGCTGTATTAAAAGATCACACTGATGTCAAACTCAATATTAATGAAGAGAAACTCACGTTGCTTAGCCGAATGGTGGAAACCTTTTCCGGCATCCGCATCCCTGCAAACAAACCCGTAGTAGGTGAAAATGTTTTCACACAGGCCTGTGGCGTACATGCCGATGGCGATAACAAAGATAAGTTGTATTATAATGACTTGCTTCCAGAACGTTTCGGGCGTGTCCGTAAATATGCACTGGGTAAAACTGCTGGAAAATCAAATGTCATCAAAAATCTCGAGGAACTTGGCATTCAGCTCGACCCAGAAGCTATGCAGCACGTTACCAGTCGAGTGATAGAACTGAGCGACCGCAAAGAGAATGTTACCGCAGAAGATCTTCCTTACATCATCTCAGATGTTTTACAAAGCGAAGGTATCGGGCAACATATCAAGGTGCGTAACTATTCGCTGAATGTAGCTGAAGGATTGAAATCATCTGCTACACTTAGCCTTGAAGTAGACGGCAAATGTTACGAAGAAACAGCCGCCGGTGACGGACAATATGATGCCTTTATGAATGCGTTGCAAAAAATTTATGCGCCGCTCAATAAAAAATTACCCAAATTAATCGATTATGTGGTAACTATCCCGCCAGGTGGCCGCACCGACGCACTCGTGGAAACCGTTATCACATGGCAAACCGTCAATGGACGTGAGTTCAAAACCCGTGGATTGGAGCCCGATCAAACAGTATCAGCCATCAAGGCAACAGTGAAAATGTTAAATATAGTTTGACCATCAGTACTGGCTTTGCTCTATGTCAATAGTTAGATGTTCATTTGAGCTCAAGTAGTTCTACTTCATAAAGAATGATAGTACGAGGGGGAATGCAATTGTCGTCCCCTGTCAATCCGTGCGCTAAATGCGGTGGCATAATGAACCGTGCCTTGTCCCCAACATGCATCAATAATACGCCTTCTTCTAACCCGGATTCAACACCGCCCTGCCCCAACCGGAATGTCTTCATTCCCGATTGTTCCGAAGAATAGCAAATAGTACTATCTAACAATGATATGGTATAAGCTACTTCTGCAACTTTATCAGTAGTTGCTTTTATTCCCTTTCCATGTTCATAGACCATATACCATAAGCCCGATTCGCTTACTTGCATCTTCCAGCCCTTATGTTTCGCAAAATCTGCAATTTTTTTAGCGTCTTTGTCGACCAATTGCCGGTTAATGCGCATTAAGGTCTCTTTTTGTTGACGTTCCTGCGTAGCCGTATCCGGTTCCGGTTGTTGGGTATGATAACGGCGGCATCCAAAAACGGCAACCATCACCACCACAATAACTATAAGCGGCAGATAAATATCTGACAACTTGCCATCCGCGACTTTTTCAGTCTTCATCCAGTTCTTTTTTGTAGGAAGGTAGTAATTCACGAAACCTCTGTACCGCCTCTTTTAAAGAAAGTTTAGAATCTCCCCCGGAAGCGTTCAAATGTCCGCCCCCGCTAAAATGTTTTCTGGCGAAAGCATCGACAGAAAAATTACCTTTCGAACGGAAGGAAAGCTTAATTTTGTCTTCTTTCTCAAGAAAAAAACCGGTAAATCGAATTCCATTGATAGACAATGGCAGGTTCACAAAGCCTTCCGAATCACCTACCACAAAATTATACCGCTGCTGCTCTTTCAAATCCAGGCTAATCAAAGCAGCATGGAATTCGGGAAAAACCTCCATTTTTTCATTAAGGCAATACCCCATCAGTTTCATGCGATCCTCCGAATAATTGTCATATACTTTATCATATATTCCGGAACGATCAATATCATAGCTCATTAACTCGGATGCAATCATAAATGTTTGTGCAGTGGCACTTCGATAACAAAAACACCCTGTATCCGTCATGATGCCGGTATATATACAAGTAGCAATGTCTTTATCTATCAGATTGACATCCCATTCTTTCATGATTTGATATAGTAATTCGCACGTAGAACTAACCTCAATTTCCGAAAACAAATATTTAACCGATAAGTCTGGGTTAAGATGATGATCGATTAGTATCCTAACAGCCGTCGACTTCTTCAATACACGTACCATGTCGGCACTACGTTTAATACTGTTGTAGTCCAAGTGAAAAATATACGCTGCCTGCCCGACCAAAGTTTCCGCCACAGACTTTTGCCGCAGATAATTAATCACTTCCCCGTTAGATGGAAGCCATTGTAAAAATTCCGGATAATCATTTGGAGTGATCACACTTACATGATGTCCCTGTTTTTTCAAAAAATGGTATAAAGCTAATGATGCACCCATAGCATCGCCATCAGGCCCTTGATGTGTCGTAATCACAATCTGCCTGGGTAATAACAATTCCTTTTTCAAATGAAGAATCGACTGTATTTGTGTCTGATGTAACATTCTGTGTCGATTTACATATGCAACATATCCAATATTGACCTGAATATTTTATCAATAAAAGCGCTATGAGGCGTTTCATTACTTCTCATCTACAATGATATTCACACGCCGCTAAGGTAATATATTATTCGATTGCTCAAAAGTTATCCTTTGAAAAACGGAGACAAACTTATCCAAAAGTTCAAATAGGTAATGCTTTGTGACAAAATTATCATTCATTTCTCCGATATTCATTTCTAAAATCATAACAACACATATTGTTTTAATAGATACATTAAAAATATTAAGATATACATTAAATATGTTGTGGTAAATATTAAATATATTAAGATGTATATTAAATTATTTAATGTATACATTAAAACATTATTACAAACACAAACAGATTTAGGAGGTAAGCTTTCAAAAATTAGCATTGTATGGCTACAAAAAATATGATAACAAATCAAAGTTGATTAAGGTTTTAACAGCTAACGGATTAACTATTTCTTATCATAAAGCGACTTTTTAATAAAAATAGGTATCATTTTGGCATCATTTTTGATAATGAATGAATATTCATTTATTATTAAATGGGATTTTGAATTAGAAATTTTTGAATCTTAAAAGTAATGGCACGTATCACCGATCCGGCAAAACTGGAAAACATCAAAAAAGCAACCATATCGATGATTGTCGAAAAAGGTTATGGAGGAGCATCCATTTCAGCTATTGCAGCAAAAGCAGGTGTTGCTGATGGCTATTTGTATCGCCATTACCAGAGTAAAACCGAACTGGTACGCGATCTTTTTAACGAAAGTATGGCGCTGTTTTTCAACTATCTCCAGGAAGAGTTGGAGCATTACACCTCTTTTGCCGATTTTGTAACTCATTATCACCTTGGGTTAGTCGATATCATCAATAAAAATATCGACAGTGCCAAGTTTTTTATCCAGCTAATCAACGATTTTACTTTTGAAATTGATGAGGACACCAAACAGTTGGTACTCGACCTCTGCCACCGCATTCTTGAAAAGGGGAAACGCAACAACGAGATAGCTGCATCTTGCTCATTGATTGACATCTACACCATCTTCATCATTATCCCCCTTCAAATATTCAGTCTCTATTTAAAAGGGTTCTTCGGAAAGGTTGCACTGGATGAAAAAAGTGCAACAATGGTGACACATACTTGTTTAAAATTGATAAAAGCATAAAACCACAGACAACGAGGGTCGAAAAACTAAATCTTTACACCGAGCATGAAGTTAATCTTGAATTAGGAATTTTTGAATTCAAACTATCATATGAAAAAACATTTCAGTCTTTTAGGTCTTTTCTGTGTGTGCAGCCTCTCGGCACAAACCCGCCTAACGCTTGAACAATGCCGCAGCATGGCTTTAGAGCACAACAAATCAATCGCTATTGCGCAGGAACAAATCAATCAGGCTACAGCTAAAAAGAAAGCGGCACGCACCGGTTATTTGCCCAAAATCGATGCAAGCGCTGCATATATCTATAGTAATAAAGATATTTCGCTCCTTTCGGAAGACAAATTTGCTCCGGTAGGTACTGTAATGTCTGATGGCAGCTTCGGATTCACGGCTGATCAGGTAAACAACCAATGGACCATGGTCAATGGACAGCCCGTGCCGCTCGATGCCAACGGACAACCTTTCAACCCGAAGACCAATCCTGAAAAAATCGAGTGGAAAGGTTATGCTTACCTTCCGAAAGAAGAATTTACCGTAGACATGACCAACAATTTTTTTGGCATGGTGGGACTTACCCAACCTATTTACATGGGTGGTAAAATTCGTGAGTACAACAAAATAGCGGGTCTTGCCGAATCTATTGCACAAACACAACTCACTGCCGAAGAATCCGAAACGCTTTATAGTACCGAAGAAAGTTATTGGCAGGTGGTGTCGCTGACACATAAAGTAAAGATTGCCACCGAATACAAAACATTAATGACCAAGCTCGATGGCAATCTACAGGCGATGAAGGACGAGGGTATGGCTACCAAAAACGATGTGTTGAAAGTAAAGGTTCGACTTAACGAAGTGGATATGTCACTTACCAAAGCCAACAATGGTTTGCGGCTTTCAAAAATGGCATTGTGCCGCTTTATTGGCTTACCGCTCGATAGCGATATTGAATTGGAAGAAACTTTTAGAACTGAATCGAACGCGCCCGCGGATAGCTCTGATATCTGGAAAAATCGGGCCGAACTACAAAGTCTCGATTACCTCACCAATATTGCAGACTCTAAAGTACGCATTGCACAGGCAGACTATCTGCCCTCACTTGGTGTCACAGCTGGCTATCTCATATCAAATCCCAATCCATACAATGGTTTTACGCACGATTTTGCAGGAAATTTCACCGTCGCAGTCGCTCTGCAAGTACCCATCTTCCATTGGGGCGAGAAACGTCAAAATGTAAATGCTGCCCGTAGCGAACGCAATATTGCTGAACTGAAACGCGAAGAAGCTTCTGAAAAAATAGAACTGCAATATACCCAGGCACGCCTGCGTATTGATGAAGCCAACAAACGCCAGGCAAGTGCGCAAAAAAACCTTGAACAAGCAGAAGAAAACCTTCGGTATGCCAACATAGGTTTTGAAGAAGGTGTGGTGCAGGTAGCCGGTGTTTTAGAAGCACAAACAGCATGGTTTTCTGCCTATTCTGATGCTGTGGATGCCCGCATCGACACAAAACTGTGTCATGTATATCTCAGCAAAGTCAGTGGAACGTTAAAGAATTGAAAATGAATTCTGTTGTGACCAAAAATTTGTGAATCCCTGTGTCATCTGTGTTCTATTAATCAAAAATTAAAACCAAAAATGAAAAAGCACAATCTTTTAGTTGGATTTATCGGTCTTATCGTCTTGGTAGTTGGCCTTTGCGTGGCTGGATGGATTGCCTTGCGCCCAGGACCGCTGATATTGCAAGGCGAAGCAGAAGCCACCGAAGTGCGTATATCGGGCAAAGTCCCCGGACGTATCAGCCACTTCTACGTAACGGAAGGCATGCCGGTGCAAAAAGGCGACACTTTGGTGCTACTCGATAGTCCCGAATTAGCAGCCAAACTTGAACAAGCCCAGGCTGCCGTTGCTGCTGCTGAAGCGCAAAACCGCAAAGCCCATGTAGGAACACGTAGCGAGCAAATTGCTGCTACTTACGAAATGTGGCAGAAAGCCGAAGTAGGTGTCGAAATTGCACAAAAATCGTTCACCCGAGTGCAAAACCTTTATAACAAGGAAGTAGCCACCGCCCAGCAACGCGACGAAGCAGAAGCACAATATAAAGCTGCCGTAGCCACTGCTAAGGCCGCCAAATCGCAGTATGATATGGCCATAAATGGCGCTCAGGTAGAAGACAAACAGGCAGCCTTAGCCATGGTCAACCGTGCCAAGGGAGCTGTGGACGAAGTGGAATCCTATATGCGCGAAACCAGCCTCACTGCACCAATGATTGGTGAAATAACCGAAATCTACCCCAAAGCCGGAGAACTGGTGGGCACGGGTTCACCTATTATGAGTATTGTCAACTTAGACGATATTTGGGTGACCTTTAACATCCGCGAAGATCTGCTACCCGGAATCGGTATCGGCAAGGAGCTGAAAGTTTCCGTACCTGCGCTGGGCCAACAAGATATTGTCCTTAAAGTGAATTATATCAAAGCTTTGGGTAGTTATGCCACCTGGAAAGCTACCAAAGTTACTGGCGAATATGATGCCAAAACTTTCGAAGTACGCGCCAAACCGGTTGAAAAAGTAGAAGGGTTACGTCCCGGAATGTCCGTATTATACCAATTCAAAAAAAATCATTAACCTGAAATGTCATCTTCACGGCCTTGCCATCTTACGATCTTACGATCTTGCGGTTCTGTTTTCCGCCGAGAGTGTAGCCGTATGCTGCAACATCCCATTTACTTAGTGATGACATTGCTGCTCCCGTTGTTTTGTTATTCCTTCTTTGCCTCGATGATGCGTGACGGCATGCCCATGCAACTGCCTATCGCCGTGATTGACCAGGATAACAGCACACTATCGCGCTCCATCACACGACAACTAGATGCTTCACCGCAAATGCAGATCGTATCGTATATGGACAGTTATATTGAAGGGCGTAATGCCATGCAATGTGGCGATATCCTCGGATTTGTCATCCTGCCAGCTAACATGCAAGCTGATGCTACGTCCGGACGGCGACCTGAAGTAGCGTTTTATGCCAATAACAGTTATCTTATCTCTGGTTCGCTTGTGATGCGTGACCTAACCACCATCACCACTCTTTCATCGGCATCGCTTAATGTAGGTATGCGCGCTGCTCGCGGACAGTCTCCCACCGAAATAGCTGCCAACGTACAACCTATCGCACTTGATTTTCACGCTCCGGGCAATCCGTGGACAAATTATTCGATGTACCTCTCTACTATTCTCTCACATGGCCTGTTACAAATATTGATATTGCTAACCACCGTGTATGTAATAGGTGTTGAAATTAAAAAAGGCACATCGATACAATGGATCGAAAGCGCTGGTGGCTCATTAATACGCGCGTTGGCCGGAAAATTATTACCCTACACCTTGTTATTTTCGCTAATGGTGGTGGCTGGTAATACACTTTTCTTTAAATATTTGCATTTTCCCTGTCAAGGTAGTTTTTTGGCAATGCAACTTGCCGGAATATTGATGGTAATTGCCTACCAAGCCATCGGGATTTTTATTCTCGGACTGCTTGGTGATTTCAAGATAGCGCTCACTATTGCCGGTGTATTTGGCGTACTGGGCATTTCCTTTTCGGGTCTCACCTTCCCTATCGGAATCATGGATACTCCTTTGCAAGGTTTCTCGTGGATATTTCCTATACGGTATTATTTTTATATATACCAGGCAGTTGCTTTGCGCGGCTTATCGGCCTTTCTGGCATTTTTGTCATATCTGATGCTCATAGCTTTTGTCCTTTTCCCGTTACCGGTCATTTGGCGGCTGAAGCAAACAATTACCTCGCCCGTCCACTACTAATTGAATGTAAGCATGAAACGCGCCATTATCGATTTATTCCTTATTTTCCGCGAAGAACTTCGTAGCATCTTTTCCGATTCTACCATCCTGGTGCTGTTCTTTGCCGGGACACTTATCTATCCGTTGTTATATAGTTGGATATACAATAATGAAATGCTTCGTGATGCGCCTATAGCAATAGTAGATCTCAGCCACAGCGCCCAAAGCCGCGACTATACCCGTCGACTTGATGCTACACCCGATGTTGCCGTCACGTATCGTTGCACTTCCATGGCCGAAGCGCGACAACTTGTAGAAGAACGAAAGGCGCACGGCATTGTGTTGTTACCCGCCACCTTCGGCGACGACATCGTTCAGGGACGACAAACTACTGTATCAGCATATGCCGACATGAGTAGTTTTCTGTATTACAAAGGCCTACTCTCGGCTGTAAATTTTGTAGGACAAAGCATGGGTGGCGAAATACAGGTGAAACGGTTGATGGGTGCAGGTGTTACTTCTGAGGAAGCAATGACGACGGCCAGTCCTATTCCGGCCACCTTCACGCCGTTATATAATCCCGGCGGGGGTTATGCAAGTTTCCTGATACCCGCCGTACTTGTGCTGGTGATACATCAGACATTGCTGATGGGTATCTGCATTCTTGCTGCTATCAACCGAGAGAAAAATGGCTTCCGCCTGCTGGTACCCATGAGCGAACATTATCACGGTACGATCCGTATTATAGGCGGCAAGGCATTAGCTTATTTCTCAATATATTTCCTGCTGGTATTTTATGTATTGTTCCTGGTTCCACGCATGTTCGGACTGCCACATATCGGTAACCCGCTTAGTTTGTATCTTTTTCTGGTACCATTTCTGTTTGCCACCATATTTTTTGCCATGATGGTGTCGGTTTGTTTTCGCGAGCGAGAACTACCTATGTTGTTGTTGCTGTTCCTTTCCGTACCATTATTGTTTCTTTCGGGCGTAGCATGGCCGTTAGAAAGCATGCCTGCTTTTTGGCGATGGTTTGCTTACCTAATACCTTCCACACATGGCGTACAGGGTTTTATCAAAATTAACTCGATGGGAGCAACCTTATCACAAGTACGTCCTGAGTATTTGGCACTCTGCTCGCAAATGATCGTGTATTTGATTGCCACTTTTCTACTGTACCGCTACCAAATCATACGGGCACAACGTATGATGGCAAAAGAAGAAAGTTAAGAATTTATTTTCTCAAAAACAACTTAATCTCACAAAAAAGCCCCTGAAATTCAGGGGCTGTAATGGTCTAAATAATGTTTCAAGCAAACCGTGAGATATAATACTGCCGGTTCAAACGAGCAATGTTCGTAATCTTGATTTCCTTCGGACATTCAGCTTCGCAAGCTCCGGTATTGGTACAGTTTCCAAAACCGAGTTCGTCCATGCGAGCTACCATCTTTGATACACGTTCTTTCGCTTCGAGTTTACCCTGCGGTAATAAAGCAAACTGAGATACTTTGGCAGAAACGAATAACATCGCCGAAGCATTTTTACACGTTGCCACACATGCTCCACAGCCGATGCAGGCTGCGGCATCCATTGCAAGATCGGCATTCTTTTTCTTAATTGGAATAGCATTACCATCGGGTATGCCACCAGTGTTCACCGATACATAACCACCTGCCTGAATAATCTTGTCAAATGCGCTACGATCAACTACCAAGTCTTTAATGACTGGAAAAGCAGCAGAACGCCATGGCTCGATCCAAATAGTATCCCCATCTTTAAAGCGACGCATATGCAACTGGCAAGTAGTAATACCTGTATCATTGCCATGTGGTCTCCCATTAATAAATAAACTACACATTCCACAAATGCCCTCGCGACAGTCATGATCGAAACATACGGGTTTTTCAATTTTATCTACCAATTGTTCATTCAACTGATCAAGCATTTCTAAAAAAGAACAATCCGGAGAAATATTACTAATTTGGTAGGTTTTGAATTCACCTTTTGTTTTGGCGTTCTCCTGGCGCCATATTTTTAATGTCAGGTTTAATCCTTTCTTTTCCATCGTTGTCAATTTTTGAGCCTCCCCAACCCCTCCCAAGGAGGGTTTCTCCTCCCCCTTTGGGGGGACTTGAAGGTGGCCTATTTATAATTACGTTGCGCTACTTGTATCTCTTCATATTTCAACGGCTCCTTATGCAGGACTGGTTCTTTGTCTTCGCCGGTATATTCCCAGCAAGACACATACATGAATTTATCGTCCTGACGGAGTGCTTCGCCATCGGAAGTTTGATATTCTTCACGGAAGTGACCGCCACAAGATTCTTCGCGAAGTAAAGCATCACGCGCCATCAGCTCACCCAGTTCCAGGTGATCAACAGTGCGAAGCGCTTTTTCAAGTTCGGGGTTGAATTCATGGGTATCACCCGTAATACGAACATCTTGCCAGAATTCTTTCCGAATAGTCTTGATTTCTTCAATGGCTTTCGTCAAACTTTCCTTAGTGCGTGCCATACCAACTTTTTCCCACATTACATGACCAAGTTTCTTCTGAAAAGTGTCTACAGATTGTTTTCCTTTGATATTCATCAACTTGTTGATTTTCTCTTCAACACCTTTTTTAGCTTCATTAAACTCAGGCAAGTCGGTCGAGAAACGAGGTGTTTTGATCTCGGGCGCCAGGTAATTCTGAATGGTATATGGCAACACAAAATATCCATCTGCCAATCCTTGCATCAAAGCAGAAGCCCCAAGTCGGTTAGCACCATGATCGGAGAAGTTTGCTTCACCTGTTGCAAATAAACCAGGAATAGTGGTTTGCAGCTCATAATCAACCCAAATGCCTCCCATTGAATAGTGGATAGCGGGATAGATCATCATCGGTGTTTCATATGGATTATCGTTTACAATCTTCTCATACATCTGGAAAAGATTGCCATAGCGTTCTTCAATAACATGTTTGCCAAGGCGTTCTATAGCCGAAGCAAAGTCCAAATATACCGCTAATCCGGTTTCACCTACACCATATCCAGCATCGCATCGCTCTTTGGCTGCCCGCGAAGAAATATCACGTGGCGATAAGTTCCCATAAGCAGGATAACGGCGTTCGAGATAATAATCACGATCTTCTTCTTTAATTTGTGTCGGTTTGAGTTTTCCGGC
This sequence comes from Bacteroidales bacterium, assembly GCA_031551935.1. Classification (GTDB taxonomy): domain Bacteria; phylum Bacteroidota; class Bacteroidia; order Bacteroidales; family UBA4181; genus JAIRLS01. The sequence continues at coordinate 9,459 of JAVBMZ010000136.1, read as the reverse complement.
ACGAATGGCTTCAGCATCCTCTTTTTTCTTAGGAACCCATATGCGACCGTCGTTACGCAACGATTCAGACATCAGTGTCAGTTTCGACTGATAATCGCCATGGACAGGAATACAAGTAGGATGGATTTGTACATAACAAGGATTACCAAAAGCGGCACCTCGTTTATAACATTGCCATGCGGCACTACCATTGGAACCCATGGCGTTGGTGGACAAAAAGAATACATTACCGTACCCGCCAGTAGCAATCACTACAGCGTGTGCAGCATATTTTTCTATTTCACCTGTAATCAGATTACGAACAACAATACCGCGGGCTTTCCCGTCAACAATCACGACATCCATCATCTCGCGACGAGTGAACATCTTAACAGATCCTTTCTCAATCTGACGGCTCAATGCACTGTAGGCTCCCAGCAACAACTGTTGTCCGGTCTGACCACGAGCGTAGAAAGTACGGCTTACCTGTGCACCGCCGAATGAACGATTATCCAATAGTCCGCCATATTCCCGTGCAAAAGGCACGCCTTGTGCCACACACTGGTCGATAATATTGTTTGACACCTCTGCCAAACGGTGTACATTGGCCTCGCGGGCACGGAAATCTCCTCCCTTGATTGTATCGTAGAAAAGACGATAAATAGAATCACCATCATTCTGGTAATTCTTAGCAGCATTAATCCCTCCTTGCGCAGCTATGGAATGTGCACGACGGGGACTATCCTGTATACAAAAATTAAGTACATTAAAACCCATTTCGCCGCAACTTGCAGCAGCGGCAGCGCCAGCCAATCCAGTACCTACAATGATGATATCCAACTTGCGTTTGTTGGCAGGATTCACTAACTTCTGGTGCGCCTTATATTCTGTCCATTTTTGGGCTAATGGCCCTTCAGGTATTTTTGCGTCTAACTTAATCATTTTCGATTTTCGATTTTAAATTTTTGATTACTGTTTCTCCTTTTGATCATCCTTTTTCCATTGAAAATGGACCATCAAAAATCAAAAATTGTCATTTTCCTCCGAGTAAGAAATAAATTGGTATCACGGCAAAACCAGCAGGTATGGCTACTGCATAGATGTATCCGACCCATTTGATAATGGGCGTATAAGTGGGGTGGTTCCAGCCAATACTCTGAAAGGCACTCTGGAAGGCATGTATCAAATGGAACGACAACAATACCATAAATCCGATATAAATAAAACACATGGCTTTGCTGGCATATACGACACGCGCAATATCATAAAAATTGTGACTTGCCTCAGTATCTGTTGCTTCGTTAGCCAATACGTTTATTGATTCGGGAGTAAAACCAAACCATCCGTATTTGTAAAACAGAAAATGTGTGAAGTGGATACAAAAGAAAATGAAAATAATACCACCTGTCCAAATCATGTACTTTGAAAAGAACGAGGTTTGCGAATTGTACTTTTTGGCATAACGCACCGGACGTGCTACCCAGTTCTGTATCTGCAGTAACAGCCCCAGGAACATGTGCAGTGCAATACTTCCGAACAGGAATATTTCCATGACCTTGACAGGAGCGGTACTCATGATGTAAACGCCCATGTCAAAATAGCTTCGGTCTGGCAACAACATCAATAAATTGATGGACATGTGCAGCACCAAAAAAAGACACAGAAATAACCCTACAAGCGCCATCCAAAACTTTTTCCCGATGGACGAGGTAAAGATATTACTCATAAATGATTGATTTTAATTACGCTGATGATGATTAATAATTTCAATTAACAAAAATACAAAGGTATTGGGTAATTTGGCGATTTGCAACGAAAAAAAATGATACGAACATATTTAGAATTAGTCTAAATTAGGAAGGGTAACTATATTGCTTCCAGTAGTCATCAATGGAAAGTAAGCACCATAATATAAAGGGAAACCGCCTTTCAGTACCATACCAAAAAGCGGTTTGAAATATATAGGGTTATTTACGGACTTGCTTAAACGCTCATTTTTCCAAAACTTCAACAAGTTTATTTTTAAAGAACACTATGCTCCACCTAATACTGATAGCCGTTCTTTTAATTCCTGATGATTCTTATGCAAGTTGCGCAAATCGAATGCGAGCATGATACGAAAAATACCTAAAAACAGGAAGGCAAAGGCAACGATATACACTGATGCCAGTGCTCCTGCAAGCGGATACCAGATGATAGCAAAGGAACAGACAACTCCGAGAATACCGAACACCAAGTACCAACCCCAGCCCTTCACTCCCATGCGACTCAAGTCAATAGAATAGCCTATAGCAGTAAATCCCCTGAACATGATCCAGAAAGCAAGGAGAAAAGGTAGGATAATTGCTGTCATTGAAGGAAAGATTATTAGGAAAAAGCCCAATATAAGATCGATAATACCACATGCCAAGTACCAACCCCAACCAGAAAGTGTCTTGCGATTACTTGACGAAAAAATGATTTCCAAAATCCCACTGATGAACATACACACGCTGAAAACAATGACCAGTGCTTCATAGCCAACCACTGGACTGAACATAAGCCAAAATGACACAATGATAAACAAGATGCCCACAATGAGGTATACCCACCAATTTTTTACGGCACTTTTTACTTCTTCAATAATTGATGTATTCATGATATTTAAAATTTGATTGATTAATTATAATTAATAATATAACTGTAGCATATGAAAAGCCTAAACGCACTACAAGTAATATTATAATAACATATTTACAGTAAAAAAAGTTTGAAAACAATTATAAAATCAAATTGGTAAATTTTGTTGACAACGTCAAATTTGATACATCTACAAATTCAACCACAATCAGTTTTTATTTGTTATCATATTTGGTTTAACTTTGCAATCATCTTTAAAAGCTCAACAAATCATGAAACCCACTTTATACATAGGCCTCATCATCAATATGATGTTGTTTTCCGCATGTACACACCACGTCGATGTTAATTTTGAGACTATAGAAATAACAAAACACAGCAACGAATTAACGAACGATTCCACCATCCGTTATGAGGCCGAAGTTGTCTACCTCAATCCCGTATCAGGACCGGAAAACTTGCAATTGCTTATCAGACAAGCTACAGAAAAATGGCTAAAGGATGAGTTTTCCGACCAGTCATTAACGTTGCTGCATATGGACGAATTTATAAAAGCCGATATGGCTGCATTTATCGATTGGGTACAACGCGAAACCACTCCCGACGAAATAACCGCTCGCATCTTTGAACTTTATGTGCAGCCTGACAGCATGCAATACCAAAATACCGAAGTGCTTTCGTTGCCTTACAAGTCCTATAGATACGAAGGGGGAGCACATGGCATGAGCAGCATCTATTGCATAAATTTAGATAAGAAAAAAGCTGAAGAAATCACGTATGATAAGCTAATAGTAGACGAAGCTGATTTGTTAGCCATTGCTGAAAAACATTTTCGGGAACAGAGAAAAATGGATAAAGATGAGCCACTTAGCAAAAACTATTTCTTCGAAAACGATCAATTTGTGCTTAGCCAAAACTTCGTTTTCGCTGACAACGGATTATATTTTTTCTATCAACCATATGAAATTGCCCCTTACTCTGAAGGCGTTATAAAATTATTTTTGCCTTACAAGGCGGTTAGGAAATATATCCGCTATTAATCTATTTCGATCTACAACTAACTGTTACACGAAACATTTATTTTTTCGAAACAAAAAGACGCATCACCTTGTTTCTATGATGTAATATTATACAAATAGTAATTCATTAATTATATTCATATGAAAAAGGTTTTGTTATATTCAGCAGTGGCTATCATAGTGGTTTCAATTTTTTCCTGCGCTAAAAGCGATCATGCTTTGGTGAAGAAAACTGGGGAACAATTTATCGAAGCGCTCTTAACCGATGATCTGACAACTGCCCGGAGCTTGGTCACAACGGCAACATCTGAAAAGTGGGGTAGTACGGCTAATTTTCTCAGCGATGTGCTCACTCCCGAATGGAAAACAACATTGAGAACAGCTCAATCGCGTATAAGTGATGTTAAAGTGAACGGTGACGAGGCACAAGCCACCGTTGCGATCGCCATCCCATCGTTGGTAGGCGAAGTCACCGTATTGCATTTCAAGAAAGTAGATGGCAAATGGCTCATCAATGAACCCGGTATCCTGGTTAGAGAGGTCTTCAAAGAAGAAACACAGATCATCAATACCATTTAAAGATATCCAAAAAACTGTTTTTACCCTTCATGTTGCATTGATGAACAGTATATTCTGTTGAAAAATCATGGAGGGTAAACTCCAGCTACTACATTTAATACAACACTGCTGAGGTAGCACACAACCATGTAACACAGGGTTACCTCAAATAATCAATAAAGAATACAACGAGTACCTTCATTCCATCAAGACACAAAGATTGTCTTACGTTCGTAATGGTTTTTGATTATTTTTGTATTCCATCAAAAACTCCTCATCATGGCTGATAAAAAATTGTTCCTGTTAGATGCTTACGCGCTCATTTACCGTTCATACTACGCATTGATACGCAATCCGATGTTCAATTCCTCCGGATTCAATACTTCCACCATTTTCGGTTTTATCAACACGTTAGAAGAGGTTCTTACCAAAGAAAAACCAACCCATATAGCGATAGCTTTTGACCCTCCATATCCAACATTCCGGCACGAAATGTATCCGCTATATAAAGCGCAACGTGAGGAAACGCCTGAAGAAATAAAAAAATCAGTACCGCGTATCCGGGAATTAATAGATGCTTATCGTATTCCTATTCTCGAATGTCCTGGTTACGAAGCTGATGATGTGATAGGAACAATTGCGAAACATGCAGCTACTATTGACTATGATGTATATATGATGACTCCTGACAAGGACTATGCGCAATTGGTGGATGAACATGTTTTTATGTACAAGCCGGCACGTTCAGGTAAAGGTGCTGAAGTACTCGATGTAAATAAGGTCTGTGAGGTGTATGGTGTAAGATATCCCAGACAATTTATCGAAGTGCTGGCGCTTATGGGCGATAAATCCGATAACGTGCCTGGAGTAAGAGGCATTGGCGAAGTAGGCGCTACCAAATTGATTGCCGAATTCGACACTGTAGAAAAGCTTCTGGAAAACATAGACCAGGTGAAAGGCGCCAATAAGGACAAAATCATTGAATATAAAGACGATTTGTTGTTATCGAAAAAATTAGTCACCATCTGCACAGACGTTTCTTGCCATTTTTCGGAAGAGAATTATGCTGTAAAGCAGCCTGACACAGCTAAGCTTAAAGAATTATTCAAAGAGTTCAATTTTCGGATGTTTTTGAACCGTCTCGAAGGACGTTCCACTCCTACTCCATCCGCTAAACCACAACAATTAAGTTTATTTGGTACGACATCTTCCAGTGACCCAGAACCAGAAGCAACCCATATCTATGAAAATATCAACACTGTAGCACATCAATATCATTCGGCTGATACTTTCGAAAAACGCCAGCAGTTGATACAAATTTTACAATCAAAGCCGGAATTTTGTTTCGATACGGAAACTACCGGTTTGGAAACATTTAATTGCGAACTGGTAGGGATGTCATTTGCCATACAACCGCACGAAGCATGGTATGTGCCTATTCCATCACAACAACATGAAGCGCAAAAAGTGGTCAATGAATTTAAAAACTTGTTCGAGAATTCTGCTATCCGCAAAATTGGGCAAAATCTAAAATTCGATATGCTCGTGTTGAAACAATACGGCATCGACACCAATGGTATACTATTCGACACCATGCTGGCACATTACCTTATACAGCCGGAGCAACGACATAACCTCAATTATCTTTCCGAAAAATATTTAGACTATTCACCCGTTGAAATAGAATCGCTTATCGGGAAAAGCGGTAAAAATCAACTGAATATGCGCGATGTTCCGGTTGACCAAATTGTGGTTTACGCTGCCGAAGATGCTGATATAGCTTTGCAATTACAGATAAAACTGGAAGATGAACTGCACCAATCAGGGATGGAACGGTTGTCACAAACCATTGAAATGCCTTTAGCCCGTGTATTGGCAGAAATGGAAGCAACTGGTGTAAAGATTGATGTGCCGACCATGGAAAGCTATGGCAAAACATTGGGAAAAGATATTGAAAAACTGGAAGAAGAAATTTATCAACTGGCAGGCATACACTTCAATATTGCTTCGCCAAAGCAATTGGGCGATGTACTATTTGTCCGTTTAAAAATCAATGAAGGCGATCGTACCAAAAAAACCAAAACAAAACAATTTTCCACTAACGAAGAGGTGTTGACGGAATTAGCCGATAGACATCCGATTGTTCCCAAAATACTGGAATATCGAGGACTGAAGAAGTTATTATCTACTTATGTAGAAGCGCTCCCGAAGCTTATCAACCCTCGTACAGGAAAAATACACACTTCATTCAATCAAGCAGTCACTGCCACGGGACGTCTCAGTTCTACCGATCCAAACCTCCAGAATATCCCTATTCGAGAAGAACGCGGTCGAGAAATACGCAAGGCATTTATTCCCAGCAACATCAATCACTTACTGCTTTCGGCTGACTATTCGCAAATCGAACTTCGGCTGATGGCACACATGAGTAACGATCAGAACATGATGGAGGCTTTTCGTAGAAACGAAGATATTCATGCCGCCACCGCGGCCAAAATATATGGCATTCCGGTTAATGAAGTCACTTCCGATATGCGCCGCAAAGCCAAGACAGCCAATTTTGGCATTATTTATGGCATCTCTGTGTTTGGCCTGTCACAACGCCTTGCCATTCCACGTGCAGAGGCACAAGAACTTATTTCCGGTTATTTTGATGCCTATCCTGGGGTACGGCGTTACATGAATGATGCCATAGAAAAGGCTAAAGAACATGGTTACGTGGAGACTTTAATGGGCCGCCGCCGTTATCTGCCGGATATTCGCTCTGCCAATGCAGTAGTACGCGGCATGGCCGAACGCAACGCCATCAATGCCCCTTTACAAGGATCGGCTGCTGACATTATCAAATTGGCAATGATCCACATATACGAAGCTTTTCAGAAACATCATTTGCAGTCGAAAATGATACTACAAGTACATGACGAATTAGTATTCGATGTGCAGCAATCGGAGTTAGAACAAGTGAAAAAGATTGTCCGCCAGGAGATGGAAGGTGTTTACCCACTGTCTATTCCTTTAACCGTAGAAATAGGCGAAGGGAAAAACTGGCTGGAAGCACACTAGCGTTGAATCATGTCTGATGATCTCTTTGTTGGTGAAAAACACCAACTCAACGGATAATCTTGAATTGTCCGGACATCATGGCGACATTACACATTTAATATAAACATTAAAATTATGGTGATAAATCTTAAAAGCGTTCATGTAAACATGAACACTTTTAAGATTTATACAACAACCAACATATTTTATCACCTGTATTCCAGCACAACTATTTGATGATCTAATGCCATTTGTGCATTCATGGCCAGTGCAGCCATTTCATCTTCCCCGGGATACACCGTTACCGGGGCAAGAAAAGAAACACTATCAGCAATATGTTGAGTCATCCATGTGTTGTAAGCAATTCCGCCCGTAAGTATTATTTGATCTACATTTCCTTTCAAAACAACAGCCATAGCGCCTATTTCTTTAGCCACTTGGTAACAGAGCGCCATCAGGATAAGCTTTGCTCGTTCATCTCCAGCCTGAGCCCGCTGCAATATTTTCGGCACATCATTACTGTTACAATAGGCAACCAAACCACCTTTGCCGGTCAGCATGTGTTTTATTTCCTCACAAGTATATTTTCCACTGAAACAAAGGTCGACCAATTGGCCGGCAGGCAGGGTACCACTCCGTTCGGGAGAAAAGGGGCCATCCCCGTCAAGCGCCTGATTGACGTCAATCACTAAACCTTTACGGTGTGCACCAACAGAAATTCCCCCGCCAATATGCGCTACAATTAAGTTTAGTTCCTCATACGGCCGTTTGGCAACTTGTGCATACATTCGTGCAACTGCTTTCTGGTTGAGTGCGTGAAAAATAGATTTTCTTTCAAACAACGGATGCCCGGCAATACGCGCACATGGCTGCATCTCATCCACTACCACAGGATCGGCAATATAAGCAGGAATATTTTTCCCGTAAATACCGGCAATCTCATCTGCAATTAAACCACCCAAATTGCTGGCATGTTGTCCCTGAAAACCCAAACGCAAATGTTGTTTCATCAAGTCGTTTACACGGTATACCCCTGATTTAACCGGTTTGATCAATCCTCCCCGGCCAATAACCAACTGCAAACCGGACATATCTATCCCTGAATTTCTCAGCTGTTCTGAAACAAGCCGCTTACGAAAAGGCAGTTGTTCCATAATAGTTCGATATTGGCTCAATTCTTCAGCCGAATGGCGAATAGTGGTTTGAAAAATCACGTTCGACGAGTCATATAACGCAATTTTAGTAGACGTTGAACCGGGATTAATAACTAAAATCATCACACACTAGCTATTTTATAAAACAACAAGTCAATCGCTTTCTCCTCATATGAATCACCAAGGAATGAAGCCATAAAGTTATCGCAGTAAAAATATCAAATAAACACCATCATTAGCACTAATTTGTGGTTAATTTTTCGTGGCTCGTTCACATTTACCACTTATCGGAGGGTTATGCCCGAAGTTTACCGACAAATACACCTTTAAACAAACATAAAGTCAGCAACTCAAATATAAACTTGAGCCCGAAAATGTATAAATCACTTTGATACAAGAATATCGTAAAATATATCACAAAAAATAAATATTTTTTCATTTTTGTTTGCAAGGTTCAAAATAACTTGTTACATTTGTCAAGCATCATTTGAGATAAAGCTTTTTATGTTGAACCTTGGCGGCCGGAGGAACGCCTGAAAACCATGACAACTTTTTCCTCCATGCGTTATGAAATACCTGTTTTAAATAGTCGCTTCCGGGAATGTTCAGCTATCACCGGAAAATGACACATAGTGTGTCCGGAAAGATGCACATTTAAAAATTCAAAGATTTAAAAATTCAAAAATTCCGCTATTGAATTAATCGTTGAATTATGGAATCAGAAATTAGAAACCCGCCTGACCAAGCCCCCGCCTGAATGACCTGCCCGAATGAATTCGTTCAGGCGGGCGTAGTTGGGCAGGTCATTTATCATTAACCATTCATCATTTATAATTACCCATTAACCTCACTTATTCAGTATGAAAAACATGTATCAACGATTATCATGGAGTCTGTGCTGTTTGCTATGCGCTATCAGTCTTACCGTTTGGGGGCAGCAAAACTTCGAAGCTCCGCGCCTGCCGGACATAATCTTGCCATCACCCCAGGTAGCGCAATTCGCCCGCTATGGAGAAATACCGGTAGGCCATACCACAGGCGTACCGCAAATAGAAGTGCCTATCTACACACTGAGCACCGGATGGATA
>JAVBMZ010000024.1:0-5758 GCA_031551935.1 Bacteroidales bacterium | reverse complement strand
AAGCCCCCTCCAACTCCCCCCAAGGGGAAGAGGAAAGCTGTATTTCGACAACTTGGATAATACAAGATGGCAAACCTTATAATGATGCAACTTTATTCACCCTCTCCTTCGGAGGGGGTAGGGGGAGGCTAACTACCCCGCCTACGAAGCTAATGCCGAAAAAACGTAGCGAGCTACAAACAGGCGTAAGACCATTATACCCATGCGAACGGCGAAGCCCTCATGAACGAAGTGAATAACCATACCATTGTGACGATTTTACTTGCTTTGCTGCGTGAGATCGCCTTCGGCTTAGTTCCGCTCAAGCGAAGCCGGTAGGCGGAGCGCGTTTAAATCGTCAAGCCTTTTTTGATTCTTTTTTGGGCGGCAAAAAAGAATGATGAAAAATAAAAAAAGTTTAGCAATACAATAATTAACTACAGCTATATAACCTGTATTCTTATGCTCATATCGTTTACCACGTAATTTTCACCAACGAAACTCCTTGTCGCGGTAATTCGAAGTGAAGATCTATGCTACCATCCTTGACATCCATCCATTGGGGTGATGTATAAAGCTGTAGTTGCCCGCTACGTTCGAGTTCAGCATACTGCTCAGAAGTAGGAGATTGAGGGCTACCCATGTTCTTCCACACCTCGTATGAGTTACTAAACTTGTCATCAATACGGTAGTGTGTCACCAAAACACGACGAGCAGCCGTCAAACCATGTACATCTATGGATACGCTTGAAGGCTCCGCAAGCAGATCATCGTCATGATAATTCCACACCATCACAGCGGCACTGTGAGCATCCGCACTGGCCAACGCGTTGACGTCGGCTTTTTCACGAACGCTATTCTTCGTCATTTCCAAAGCAGAAAGCGGATCAGATGATTGAACCGCCACCAGATCGCCCCCCATCATACCAAACATACGAAAGACGTTAAGTACAGGTTTATTAATTCCATTTGTTGCAAGATCCCTGAATCCGGCAAACCAGGACTGGTCTTCAAACTCGAATGACCACGAAACAGCGCCAATAAAGTTCACGCCGTGGTCACGCGCAAGTTCATATTTACGGGCAAAAGAAGCAGCCGTATAGCTGGAATACATCGTACCATTACGGTAGGCATTTTGAGGATGAGTACTCATAGAACATGCGGCACATCCTTCAGGGTCAGATTCACCTATGATGACAGGCAGATGCTTTAATTCCGGAAACGATGCCACAACTTTGAAACCTTCCGATACATTGAGTAACTGGCGCCCTATATTCATGCGCACATGGTCTTCCACCACACGGGGAGAGCCTTTTGCATGGAATCCGACATAATCTATCGGGGACCCGATCTTACCGGTAGCATAATTCTTACCCCGAAGGCAATGCTCGAGGAAATCACGTAGAAATTTATTGGCAGGAGCGTTACTTGGATCGGTAGTATGCGGCCCTCCAATTTTTGCACGCGAAAATGCCCGCTTCAATCCATCGGCAGCGTAATCATACAATTTGCAATACTCTTCAAAAGTACCTGACCAATAACCTATGTCGGGTTCATTCCATACTTCCCAATACCATGAGGCCACCTCGTTCTCTCCGTAACGTTCCACACAATGTTTCACCCACTGGTAAACCAGTTCGCCCCATTTCTTGTAATCCTTCGGAGGATAAGTCCAACCGGTATAAAGCGCACTATTAGCGCCTGTGCCCCAATTATGCCGGTACGGTTGTGGTTTAACCGATAACGCTTCGGGCATGAAACCTATCTCGACAAGGGGCTTCATACCTCTATCCACATATGTGTCAAATATCTTGTCGACAATCGTCCAATCATATATTGGTTTACCTTTTTTATCTTCGGTATAAGCATTGGTAGATCCCCATTTAAGAGATGCCGCGCCATCACCTGTCGTCAGAAGGTTATGTGCCCTGACATTGACAGGAACATAACTCATTTGCGAGAGTTCTGTGAGCAGTTTAGCTCCGTCCTTCATATAAGTATAATTGGGCTCATCATAACCAAACCAAGCCCAAATGGGTCGCATAGGTTCGATCTTTTTCGTTAGATCTACCTGGAAAGTTACATCCTGCGCCTCCATCCGAAAAGAAAAGCACAAAGCAACTATCAGCAGGATAGTTTTGCTACAATTGTCTTTCACTACTTTCATCATTTTTTCTATATTTTAATCATTTATAGTTAATTTCATCTTTGGGTAAACGATACTTATTCTAAAAATTTAATCATCATCGTCAAAAATACATAAAACGACAATATATGACAAATTTAAATTCATGCTACTAATACGATGGTTTTGGTAGTAATGGCGGCCGACTCTGTGATTTCGTTTTTTTCTGTATTTCTATTTGTTTGATAAACAACATAGGCGAAATGCATGATACCTGTACCGACCCTGATTCAGCACCACACATCCCGATAAAATAGCCATCATTGCTTCCCGCAGCTCCAATTTGTGAAAACATAGCTAACGGTGTCCCTACCAAATCGACGCCACGCACCAATTCATCAGGTCGGTCGTCAGCATATACACGATATACTTCATTGGGGGTCACATTAAATGCATTAGGTGAATAACGTCCGGTTTGTGTGAATCCGCCCGTCACACCTGCAAAATAATATCCGTATTCCTTAGATTGTCGTTTGATCTCATCTTTCAATGCCTGGCGCAACTCCTTTTCGCTTTTCCATTGTGAGGTTTCTATAATAAGATTAGACTGGCGCGTTACCGGGTTTAGACCCGCTGCAGCACGCCCATGCCCATTAGATGCGTTAAAGCCTTCAATGGGAACCCGCGACATTAGAAAATTTTTCAAAATACCATTTTCTACCAATATCACTCGTTCCCCTTTCACTCCTTCATCATCATATTGATAATACCCATTGATTTCGTGCCCTTTATATTTACTGATGCCTGGATCCATATACACATTAAGGAATTCAGGCAATACTGACTCATTCAATTTCTTTTTAAATGTTTGCCCGTCGGTCTCTTGTCGCATGCGTTGTCCTTCCACGCGATGCCCAAATATTTCATGAAAAAATACCCCCGACGCTTCGGGAGATAACAATGCCGGACCTGAAAAAGCTTCCACTACCGGCGCATTTTTCAACTCTTTCAGCTTTACAACCATCCGTTCAGCCGCTCCTATGACTTCTTTATCCGAGGGCATCCGTTCTGCCGATAAAGCAAACCACGACTTATACAACGGAAGTTCCATGCCATCATCTGCCTTTACCATACCCCCAATATTCAATTGCACATATACTAAATTATGCGCTATCGCCGAACCTTCGGACGATACATAATATTTTCTCACCACTTGGAGGCTAATGCTCGCCCAGCCGTCAATAATATCTTCCGAACGTTTAAATACGCCAGAGTATCGCTTCAATTTTTCTTCCCACGTTTTACGGTTAAATTTGGTGGATGCATCGGATAGCTTCGGCTCAAAATAAGTAACTGCTTTTTGCGGTGTATAGTCAGCTGACCTATCTTCTTCCTGAACCTTCACTGCCATGTTCGATTTAACTTTTTCAAAACGGTCAACGGCGTTTTTATACGCCTGATCGGTCATCCACCAAACACATTGTCTAATGGCATCTTCCGAATCCTCAATAGGTAAATATGCAGGTTCAGTACGGTTGTCCACATTAGTTTCACGTAATTGGTGATAATTGTCGATCTCGTAACTTCCGACACGTACCATCGGCGTAAAAATACGAGCATGAGATGCACGGGAAGATATCAAACTGCCAAGCGATGTTCGTACTGTTTCCGATTTCGTTTCATCCACCCGGTAACTGATAAAATACGGGATATCAAGTGAATCGTCATGCTGACTAAATCCTGACATTTCGCGTTGTATCTCATCTTTCAGTATATCCAACAATTTGTCTTGTGCCGACACGCTGTGGGCTGAAAAACAAAAAAATAAAGAAACAAAGGCGCAACAAATAAAAAAAATTGTACTTTTAAACATTTTACAAAAGAAATGCGTTATTAACGTACATGGATATATTCAAAAGTGTATATATTCATTTTAAAATATCGAAAACAAAAATAAAACAATTTAAATTAAAATTTCGATATTGATTTTTTATTCCATCATCCAATTATTAAAATTACCATATCATGAAAGCATCAACATTTTTTGCATTTATCGGAGGAGCCGCTTTAGGCGCTATGACAGGATTATTATTAGCCCCGGACAGCGGCAGCAAAACACGTAAAAAATTGAAAAACAAACTAAAAGAACATGGCGTCGACTTAAGTACCGACGAATTGAATGAATTAATTAACCGTCTCAGGCATAAAAAACCGAAAGAAACTGTAGAAGGTTCAATGGAATAAATTGTTATTTTTGTATCGAGGATGCAGGTGTACTGCATCCCGGTAATATGTTGTTCATATGACTAAATCCGCTCCTGGCAAGTACAAGACATTTATAAAAGACGGGAAAGAGTATCTGAATACCAGATATGATTTATTACGATTGGAACTTCTCGAAAAAGTTTCCTCTGTGGTTTCACTATTGATTTTAGTGATGGTAGGTCTTTTATTGATTAGTTCTGTTTGGATATATATTGCCTGTATCTTAATTGTGCTGATGGAAAAAGCGTTTGGCAGTTTCATCCCGGCATTTATGATCATGGGAGGCTTCAGTTTAATCGTGCTGGTTTTGGTTGCTTTATTTAGGAATCAGCTTATTTTGAACCCATTGATTCGTCGTTTTAGTAAGATATTATTCGATGATGTTGTTGCCGAAGAGGACGAAGACGAAGACAATGAAAGCGAAAATGATGAAGAATTCGAATGACCGTAAGTACAGCCAATTTTCCAGCCTAAAAGAAATTCGGGCAGAAAAAGAATATTTGTGCAAAAAAATCAATCGCCAGGAAAAGAAATTGGCAAAAGACTGGAGCCGTATCGAAGACTCATGGAAAATTGTGCATAAAATCATGAGCATGGCGGGCAATCTGATATCTTCAGCTTCAGTGCTAGGAGGCATGGAAATCGGATATAAACTTTTATCACATTTTTTTTCGAAAAAAAAGAAACAAAAAAAATTTACATCCGTATAAGCAAATAAGAAGATTAAGTTTGCATATAAAAAGTTAAAAACATAATACTTTTTATTGATTAGGTAAAAATGGTTTAAGTAGTGGTTGATTAGTTGTTAAAAAACCTATATCGGAGATTCCGATATAGGTTTTTTTATTTTACCCCATTACAACCTATATTTGTCACATTGTTGATGGGTTTTATTCCGGCACCTGCAAACCATTGACAATATTTGTTGTTGTAACTATAATTGAACTAAAAAAATGAATTTATGAAATGGTTAAATGAATTTAAAGCATTTGCTATGCGTGGCAATGTGCTGGATATGGCCATCGGTATCATCATTGGTGGAGCATTTGGAAAAATTGTGTCTTCATTGGTATCCGACATCATTATGCCACCTATCGGAGTGTTGGTTGGAGGAGTCAATTTTACCGAATGGAAAATTCCATTACATAAAGCTATTATTGAAGCCGGGCAGATAGTGAAACCAGCTGTTACTTTGAACATTGGTAATTTTCTACAAACGATATTTGATTTCATCATCATTGCTTTTTCTATTTTTCTTCTTATAAAAGCAGTTAATGAGTTCAACAAAAAGAAGGATGCCACACCTGCTGCTCCTGCCGAGCCATCAAAGGAAGAAACGCTGTTGACCGAAATTCGTGATATTTTGAAAAATAATGCAAAATAAAGACT
>JAVBMZ010000130.1:0-7058 GCA_031551935.1 Bacteroidales bacterium | reverse complement strand
AGTGGCTAAGGCAAAACCTTTGGCAAAGGATGTACCCACCAATAACGACCCAAGTAATCCGGGGCCACGTGTAAAAGCCACTGCATCTATTTCTTCTTTTGCAACGCCTGCTTGCTTTAAAGCGGCATCCACTACCGGAATAATATTTTGCTGATGTGCACGTGACGCCAATTCGGGAACCACTCCGCCATAAATCCGGTGAACTTCCTGAGAAGCAATCACATTGGATAACATATAACCGTCGCGCACCACTGCCGCCGAAGTGTCGTCGCAAGAAGATTCAATACCCAGAATTGTAATACTCATTTACTAAAATAAGAAAGGCAAAGGTATAAAATAACGATGAGTAAATGGAGAATGAGAAATTGAAAATGTATGATTTTAATGTTTATCTTAAATATTTTAATATTTACATTAACAATTTTAATATTAATCTTAAATTATTTAATATTTATCACAAATTTTTTAATGTTTATCTTAAAAATTTTAATATACATCGCAAAAGTGACATTTTTAATTCTTCATTTTTAATTTTTAATTCTAACACAGTTATCCGATATTTGTCTCAAAAAATAATCAAAATGATCGCACCAACGCTTAGTAATCATTTCAAACATACGGTAGAAATCCAAGTCCGTTTTAGTGATGTAGATATGTTGGGACATGTTTCCAATACGGTTTACCAAACTTATTATGACTACGGGAAACTCAATTATTTCGATACGGTATTCGGCGAGATACAATGGGAAGAGTTAGCTATTGTCGGAGCTTCTATCAAGATTGACTATCTGAAACCAATTTTTTTGAAAAGTCAAATAGCCGTAAAAACACGTGTTTCGCATATCGGCAATAAAAGCATCTCGTTCGAACATTGCATGGTAAGCCGCGATCAACAAGAAATTTTATCCACCTGTACCGCCGTATTGGTATGTTATGCCCCAAAGCTCAAACAAAGTGTACTAATTCCCCAACAATGGCGCAATAATATTATTGCCTACGAAGGAATGGCAAATTTGCAGGAATAACCATTGCCGCATGCTGGATTCAACGATACTACGTTATTGCCGGCTGACAGCATACCAACATTTTGTTCTTTATATTGTTACATTCCACAATGCATCGTGCACCAATGTACCAAGTAAACCATACCATAGTAGAAATCGGAGCAACCGACTATATTCGCAATTATCGCGATGCGGATAAGTTTATTACCTATTGCCAACAATGTAACAGATATGGTACATGTTGGGTATGTCCTCCTTTTGGCTTTGACCTCGACGAATACATTTCGGTTTACGAAATGGCTTACATCATCGGCTCAAAAATCACCTGGGATAAGGATGACATAGTGCAATACCGAACACCTGAACAATGCAAGGAGTTTTCGTACCACGTAATTAAAGAAGTGCGACGATTATTAGACGGACGTCTATTGGAGCTGGAAAAAGAACATCCCGGCAGTAAGGCCTTTTTTGCAGGGACATGCCACCGATGTGCACCAGAAAACTGCACCAGAAAATCCGGAAAATCCTGTATTGACCCCGACGAAATTCGTCCTTCGCTGGAAGCGGTTGGATTTGATATCGAAAAAACCTCCTCCGAATTGCTCCATATCGATTTAACATGGAGTAAAGATGGTATGCTCCCCGAATATTTGACGTTGGTCAGCGGACTTTTTACCCATCACCGGTTATTGGACAAGATCTGTATCAATTAGCCAAAAAAAGGGCGGAATGCAACTATGAATACTAAGTCAGTATGATCAATCAATAAGCTACGATGATATTCAGATACCAGAAAAGTCTTCTTCGACAATGGTACTGGCGTATCGTTTTGGAAAAGCTGTAAAAAAACCCGCCACAGGAATAACTGACGCAGCAGCGTCGACACACCGGATATTGGTTTCTACATTGGCCGGCGGGCCGCTAAAAATAGGAACAGAACCCCGTATTTCAGATTGTGCGTTCTGAATGAATGTGGCATATTCCTTGGAAATAGCATTAATGTTCAATGTCACCTTGTCGCCCATATACAGTATTTCGCCTGTACTGTCATCGTCATCACCGCTCTGATCAAGGTAATAACAAGCAACTCCATTAATATACATGCCATTGAAAAACTTATCGTCCATGACGAAGAACTTGTTAATCGTAGGATTCACCACTGAATCATTGATAGAAACAAAAATGCTGTAATAATTTTCTTCCGGCTCGTCCTGGGCATATAGCAATACCTCCACATGGTGTTTAAAAATAGGAGAAGCCTGCAATCCGACCGAATCGATATAGTTGATATAGGTCAAATATGCTGACGATTGGTAATGCTCAAGGACATGGTCATCATCAAAATCGAGAAAAACGTCCAAAGTATATGTTTTACCGCATTCGCCATATACATCAGCCGCTGTCTGGTATAAACCGGGAACTGTATCGTTCTCCGTCAATGGAATAACCTGTCCTTCTGTAGAAATTGTCACTGTAGCATGGCTGACTCCTTCGGGAGCATTGGTGGTAAAGTATCCTGCCGAGCGCGTGATGCGTATTGAATGTTGCATGGTGTCCGTGGTGATGTATCCGTAGATAACCAAACGTGGCGGTGCATCCTCTGTTGAAATATCAAGACGCTCAGTACACGAAGCGGCCATCATCACACAGAAAGCCGGCAACAAGTTTTTCAAAAATCGGTATATAGAAATCATGATCTTTTCCGGTGGTCTAAAATATCCTGCAAAAGTAATCAAATAACAGACAATACCACCGATGCAGCTTTTTCGGAAGGCATGGCATCGATAGGCTTCAACTGTTGCAAGTATTGCCGTGCTTCGTCCAATTGGGCCTGCGCTTTTTCAGGATGCTGCATCAAATCCAACACCACAGGCGTAATCAAAGTCTCGCGACAATTTTCCAACACAAATTCTGGAATCACAAACTTATCGGCCAATATATTGATCAGGTTGGCATATTTGGTTCCCGCAAAATGTTTCAACACCTTGTTGGTGACATAACCAAACTTATAGGTAATCACATGAGGAACGCCACAAGCCGTCAATTCCAGCGAAACAGTCCCTGAAGCGGCAAGCGCAAATACGCTGGATTGAAAAGCGCTATAACGCTCAGGTTGACCCAGAATTACCTTATGCGGCACTTCCAGATCAGCAAATCCAGCTTCTACGTCAGCAGCAATAGCTGCCACCGAAGGAATTACGAGAAATAAATCAGGAAAATCTTTTACCAATTGCCGAAGCACTTGCTTAAAGACAGGGATCAGCCGCTTGATTTCGCTACGACGGCTTCCGGGCAATACGGAAATTAATGTACACTGATCGGGAATCTGATGTCTGGCTTTGAATGCAACGGAATCATTCTGTAGGTTAGCGGTATTCTCAATCACCGGATGTCCTACAAACGTACATTGCAGTCCATATTTTTCAAAATAAGGAGGTTCATAGGGTAATAAGGTCATCAACCTATCCACAAGACGGGCAACGGTTTTAGCGCGTCCCTTCTTCCATGCCCACACCTGCGGTGCGACATAATGCACCTTGGGCACCACCACACCATCTTTCTTTAACTTATTTAAAACCTGGTGAACGAATCCCCAGCTATCGACAGTAACCAATACATCAGGTTGTTTCTCTTTAATATCGGCCACCACTTGTTTCATCCGCTTCATGATGAACGATAACTTGGGCAGTACTTCCATAATACCCATCACCGATATTTCGGAAATATCGAACAAGCTTTTAAAACCAAGTGCCATCATAGTTTCACCACCCATGCCAGTAAATTGAATATCAGGTTCCTTATCACGTAAAGCCCGCATCAACCGCGAAGCAAGGATATCACCCGATGGCTCGCCGGCAATGATATACACCAATTTAGCTGTTCTGATAGTGGATGTTTGACTCACAAAATGATGCGTGATGAATTTGACAACTACAGGCCTTAAATTTTAACGCCTATGATAAATATCCCGGCTTCGTCAGCCATTCGAATCACAGCTTCACGTTCAATCAACAGGATACCGCCCGCTTCAACGGCAATACCTTTAATGCCATATTTTTTCAGTTGTTCAATCGTCTGTATACCAATGGCCGGAAGATCAACACGCATATCTTGACCCGGTTTCAGCACTTTCACCATGACGGGTGCTTTACCAGGTTTTTTCACTGTGGCGGCACGCGACAGCATCATATCTGTTCCTTCAATAGCTTCGACAGCCAATACCATACCTTCCTGTACGACCACCGCCTGTCCGACATCCACGGCGCCCAATGCTTTAGCCACTGTAATACCGCGCTGTATGTCGTCCATATCTTCAGACGAGGGTTTTACTTTTCCATAGATACCTTCGGAAAACATCATGCTGGGAACCACTTCTTCGATACCTACTACCTTAAAACCATGTTTTTCTATTTCGTCCATCACAGCACGGAACATACTATCGTCACTCATTTTTTTAATCGCCAGTTTGGCCATGAGCTTCATTCCTTCCCAGTCGGGAATCAATTCTTTAAACGACGGACGTTTGATACCTCCGGCCAGTACAATATTTTGCACATGGTTATTCTTGAATGCTTTCAACATTTTACCGGCTTCGCCAATGGTAGCAAAAACGTGAGGAACGTCCTTCAATTGTTCTTCAGTGGCATAAGGTTCGATACCTACCACAAATATTTCTATTCCATTGTCATGGCAATGTTTGATGATTTCGACAGGCATCATTCCGCCTCCGGCAATCATCCCAAGTTTCTTGTTATCAGACATGGAGCAATTATGTTTGATGAAAAAAATACGATGAAATTATCAATGACAAAATTAATAGAAAAATACAAACCACAAATTATATTTATAAGAAAGATAGAAAAACCTCTATCGTCAAGCATTTCCAAATAACTGCAACAATATTGAAGATAACGAATTTTACCCATATTTTAGATAAATCTTGTATTGTGCCTAATATTATTCGGCTGAACCTGCCCAACTGGTCAGGTGAGATTTACCTCAATTGGACATATGGTGGCAGGTTAAGCCCGATGGAATACACGGGATGAGGTTACACCTCATCCCAACCTTCTTACTTTCGTAAATCATGTCACCAAAGCCCAGAATAGTGTCAACTAAAAATACAGCCGTGATTTTTGGTACTTTTCATCCAGGAAAAGTACCAAAGATGATGAGTACATAGTTTTGACTAAGGTGCTTAAAAAATAAACATAAGATGCAGTTCGACAATTTTCTGACAACAAGTTTTCTTTCGAATACTCCCACCTTTCACTATATTTGTGCTCTCAAATATTACTTTGATCTGAAAAAAGCAGTAGCTTCTCTCCCACCCTACGCCAACCATCATCCATGAGTTACATACAAGCAGAACAGTTAACTAAATCATACGGAGACATCCGGTTATTCTCCGGACTTGACTTACACATCCAGGCCGATACACACATGGCCCTCATCGCCCGCAACGGAGCAGGCAAAACTTCGCTATTGAATATCCTTGCCGGGAAAGACAAGCCCGACACAGGAACCCTCATTTATATGCCGGATATCCGTATCGGCTATTTAGAGCAAGATCCTGATTTTGCGCCTGAATTGACTGCTTTTCAGGCGGCTTTTGCTTCGTCACAGGAAATGATCCAGGTTATTTCAGCCTACGAACAAGCTGTGGCTTCGGGTGATAAAAAGGCATTGGAACACAGCATGGAACGAATGGATTATCTGAAAGCCTGGGATTACGAATCGCGCGTAAAGCAGATTCTCGGACGACTCAACATCACCTGGCTCGACCAACCTGTCGGACAATTATCGGGCGGGCAAAAAAAACGCCTGGCGCTGGCTAATTTGTTGATCAATGAACCGGAATTGTTGTTACTCGACGAACCTACCAACCACCTTGATTTAGATATGGTGGAATGGCTCGAGGAGTACCTTCGTAAAACATCCAGCGCATTCCTGATGGTGACGCATGATCGCTATTTCCTCGACCGTGTATGCAATGAGATTGTCGAATTGGATAAAAACGGGATTTACCGCTACAAGGGTAATTACAGTTATTATCTTGAAAAAAGGGCCGAACGTATGGCACAACAACAAACCGAAACCGAAAAAGCCAAAAACCTGTACCGCACTGAACTGGAATGGATGCGCCGTATGCCGCAAGCACGAGGAACTAAGGCAAAATACCGTATAGATGCTTTTGAAGACATCAAAAATAAAGCTCACCGGCAACATCGTGAAAAAAACATTGAATTGAAGGTACAAAGTACCCGTTTAGGTGGAAAAATCTTGGTATTGGAGCATGTCAAGAAACAGTTTGACAGCACAGTGATACTGAACGATTTTTCATACACCTTTTCACGCAACGAAAAAATAGGCATCATTGGAAAAAACGGTACAGGGAAAACAACATTTCTGAACATCATCACTGGTGCAGAACCCATAGACTCAGGCATCATAGAAACCGGAGAAACAGTCGTATATGGATATTACCGGCAATCGGGTATCTCTTTCCAAGCAGGACAACGGGTCATTGACATCATCAAAGAAATTGCCGAAACCGTAACCATGGGCGATGGCCGGCAAATATCAGCCTCACAATTCCTCACCGAGTTCCTGTTTCCGCCCGAGATGCAGTATGTGATGGTAGAAAAACTCAGTGGTGGAGAAAAACGACGTTTATACTTAGCGACCATATTGGTCAAAAATCCCAATTTCCTGATTCTGGACGAACCAACCAACGACTTGGACATCGTAACGCTACACATCCTCGAAGATTACCTGAAATCGTTCAATGGGTGCCTCATCGTTGTTTCTCATGACCGTTATTTTATGGATAAGTTAATCGATCATATTTTTGTATTCGAAGGGAATGGGGACATCAAGGATTATACGGGTAACTACACCGAATACCGTAACCTCCGCATGGAACAGGAAACTGAAGCAACACGTACCGCGCAGGCGAAAAAGCCGGTAATGTCCAAAACTGTGGTGAATGAAGAAAAGCAGAAACTCAGCTATCGTGAGAAAAAGGAATTAGAAGCATTAGAAGCCTCATTG